>NZ_JAUBRN010000011.1:5165-130261 GCF_036701875.1 Microcoleus sp. MON1_C5
ACAGCAGTATCAATCTCAGCTCCATCAAGTTCAAGAGGAATCACAGCAGTATCAATCTCAGCTCCATCAAGTTCAAGGGGAATTACAGCAGTATCAATCTCAGCTCCTTCAAGTTCAAGGGGAATTACAGCAGTATCAATCTCAGCTCCTTCAAGTTCAAGGGGAATTGCAGCGATCGCAGTTCCAGCAATATGCCGTTAGCGATACAGGTGTCCAACCGAGCCAGATGCCATACACACTTCTAGTGTGGGATGCCTGGTATGCTTACCAAAACGGGGATGTAACCAAGATGCAAAAGTGCTTGCAGGAGTCCTTGAAGTGTACGCCTTTGTCAAAGACAGAAACACTGATGAACTGGCTAGAGAGTTTTGTCAAATTCTCCTCAGAGAAAGATCATCAACTCGATACCTACGCACTCACCAACTCAGAAGAGTGGAAGCAATTGATGCGGTGGACAGTTGCAGTTAAGCCACTTCGTAAAACTAAAGCTCTCTCACACTCCTTATAATTTGACCAGATTAACTAAAATAAGCGTAGAAGTAAACCAGCTCATCATCCTTGCGAAAATGGGTCTCGATATTGATTAAGAGCACCCTCAAAATTAAGTAAAGAATTCGGGAAAAAAGGACACAAATTATGGCAATGTGTAATCTAGGAAATCTCTCCAAATTAGAAGAAATAAAAGCTAACATTGAGAGTTCAAAGTCTCGTTTAAATGAACTCAAGTCAAATTTAGTAAAACCTTTGAATAATATTCCTTTAGTTAGTATTTGTATCCCTACTTACAATGGAGAGGATTATATTTCTGAAGCTCTGTCGAGTGCATTATTGCAAACATACCCTAATATAGAACTAATTATTTCTGATGATAACTCAGATGACAAGACAGTTGAAATTACTCAAAAGCTGATACAGAGTGAATTTAGAAGGGAATGTCGCCTGCTCCATCACGAGAGATATGGAATAGCTAGCAATTGGAACTTTTGCATCTCTCAATCACGGGGCAAATATATAAAATTTTTGTTACAAGATGATTTGCTTGAACCGAACTGTATTGAAGAAATGGTAAACTTAGCAGAACAGGAAGAAGCAATTGGTTTAGTATTCTCACAACGCGGTATTTTGTTAGGAAGTGAAGATAATTTAAAGGATTTAAAGATTCTGCAAATTTATCAAGATGCACAAGATTTGCATAAAGATTGGTCTAATTTAAAATCAGTACAGACTGGTCAGGAGCTTTTAGCGGATATTGATATTTTAAAGGGATCAATAAAAAGACTGGGAGAACCAACTACTGTACTCCTTAGAAAAGAAGTTTTTAATCAATTAGGTTTCTTTGATCCAGCTTTTTCCCAAGCATTAGATATTGAAATGTGGCTGAGGATTATGACCACCTATAAGATCGGTTTTGTTGATAAAAAACTTTCCCACTGGAGAATTCATCCTCAGCAGCAAACTTACAAGAATGTGGCTATTGGTGAGAGCTTGTTTTTAGCAGATTTGTTGCATCTATGTTACAAAATATATGAGAATAATCGTTACCCTTACCAACTGAGAGAACAAGCTTTTCAAAAGTACAAGTCTCTCCATGAAAATTACCCAAACTTAACGAAGCATCATAAAATTGATAACTTGGCTCAACCAGTTAATCAAGCCTTTTTATCAAAAGAGCGTGAATTTTGGAATGTGAACTCTCTTTATGAGGCAATGTTCAGTAGAGTTTTCACAAGTTCAGAGATAGACCAAATGACGCTCCCAGAAAAGATAGCAGCTTGGGAGGATTCACAAAAGACGTCCGTTAAACAAATTCTAGAAGGCATTCCGAGCCAACCCGAGTGGAAGATTTTAGAAATTGGCTGTGGCGTTGGGCGCATAATCAAACCTTTGCGCGAGATGTTCGCTCAAGTGGACGGTGTGGATATTGCAGAAAATATGATTGAGTTTGCCAAAAAATATTTGGCTGACGGCAAGCAGAATGGACAGGTGTATGTCAATAATGGCTGCGATCTGCAAGCTCTGATCAGTGAAAATTATGATTTTGTTTATTCCACAATTGTGTTTCAACACATTCGTTCTATCTCTGTTGTTAAAAACTATTTTCGCGAAATATTTAGAGTGCTGAAGCCTGGTGGATATTTCAAAATCCAGGTACACGATTATCAAGACAATCCCGCTGCTGGCAAGTTTGATGAAGAAGCAGATGCGGAAACACAATACAATTTTTTCGGAAATGGTTATACGGAGCAACAACTCGCGAGATTGTTAACGGAGCAGGGTTTTGAGGTTATTTTCATAGAATCGCAAAATCATTGGATATGGGCTACAGTTCAGCGACCTGAACAAAAAATTATATCCCGAGAAGACGTGGTAAAATCACAGCCTGCTAAAGCTGCGTTAAAAGTATCGGCTATAGTTTCCACCTACAACTCAGAAATCTTTATTCACGGTTGTTTGCAAGACTTAGTAGAGCAAACTCTTTACAGAAAGGGTGAACTTGAAATCATAGTTATTGACTGCAATTCTGAACAAAACGAGGCGGATATCGTACAGGAATATCAGGCGAAATATCCAAATATCGTTTATCAACGCATATCAGAGCGCTTAACGCTCTATGCTGCCTGGAATCTCGGCATCCAGGTCGCTGGCGGACAATACATTACTAGCGCTAACAGTGACGATCGCCATCACCCCGAAGCTTTGGAAGTAATGGCGCACTACTTAGACGAACACCCAAAAATAGCTTTAGTTTATGCTGACCAGTTGATTACCCGCGTTGCAAATGATACTTGGGCTACAACCGAAGCAGCGGAGCGATGGAACTGGCCGCCGTTTTCCTACAGCGAACTCGAACGTCGCTGCGTCACAGGTTCGCAACCGATGTGGAGGAAGTCTCTGCACCAAAAATATGGCTATTTTCGCTCAGAATTTGTATGTGCTGGAGATTACGAGTTTTGGCTGCGGATTGGCAAAACTGAAAGTTTTACTCGGTTGCCAGAAGTTCTTGGATTATACTACGTAAATTTACGAGGTTTGGAACATGGATCTGGAGTAGCAAAACCAGAAACCGATCGTGTATGGGAGCAATACGGCATCCTTCAGCGCGGTGTCACACCTGCATCTAGCGTCCCTGTAGCAGTTTCTACGTCTGAATTAAATCAACTCAAGATTAAGCAGTTTTTACCATCTAAAGTTTCCGCCCCTCAAGAAAAAAAACCGTTAGTCTCTGTCATTATTCCTACCAAGGATAGACCAGAGATGCTTGAAATTGCTGTTAAAAGTGTTCTGGAGCAAACTTACCCGAATACAGAAATAATAGTTGTTAATGATGCCGGTGTAGATGTCGAAGAGCTATTAAATCGACTCAATTATAGAGGTAATATATCCTATGTTAAACAGGATTATCCCAGAGAACGTTCTGCTACTCGTAACGCAGGTCTTCGTATAGCTAAAGGCAAATACATAGGCTATTTAGATGATGACGATCTGTACTATCCAAACCACATCCAAACTTTAGTAGAATTTTTGGAAAATAGTGAATATAAGGTTGCCTACACCGATGCCACCAAAGCCGAGCAAGAAAAACAAGATGGAAAATATGTAACTATCAATCGAAGTGTCCCCTATTCTTATGATTTTGACGAAGACTTACTGATGGCTAGTAATTACATTCCTATCCTCTGCGTCATGCACGAAAGAGCTTGTTTGGAGCAAACAGGGGTATTCGATGAAACTTTAGATACTCACGAAGATTGGGATTTGTGGATTAGAATGTCTTTGAAATTTAAAATATCCCATATTAACAAAACTACTTGCGAATTTACTTGGCGTACTGATGGCAGTACAACTACCAGTAGAAGATGGGATGATTTTGAGCGGACTAGGGAAATTGTACGTAATAGATATAGTGGCCAGGTTCGAGTCAATTCAGTTGTGCAACGGATTGCCGAACAACCCTGTGTAAGTGTAATTATTCCTACAAAAGATCGCCCAGAAATGCTAGAAGTAGCAGTACAAAGCGTTCTCAATCAAACTCATGAAAACTTACAGATTATTGTGGTCAATGATGGAGGAGTTGACCTTCAAACAAGGCTCGACAAACTTAATACTAAAAGAAATATAACTTATCTCAACCACGATCGCAATCAAGAACGCTCGGCAGCCCGCAATACAGGCATTCGCTTTGCTCGCGGCAAGTACATCGCCTATTTAGACGATGACGATATGTACTATCCCAACCACGTCCAAACTTTAGTAGAATTTTTGGAAAACAGCGAGTATAAAGTCGCCTACACTGATGCTGTGATGGCAGAGCAGCAAAAGCAAAACGGGCAATACGTCACAATTAACCGCAGCGTTCCCTATTCTTTTGATTTCGATTACGACAAAATTTTAGTGGGTAATTTCATTCCCATGCTGTGCCTGATGCACGAAAAATCCTGTTTAGATGAAACCGGACTGTTTGACGTTAATTTGAACACTCACGAGGATTGGGATTTGCTGATTCGACTCTCCCGCAGCTTTAAAATTGCCCATATCAAGGAAACCACTTGCGAATTTACACGGAGAGATGATAGCACGACAACAACCAGCAAAAACCGGGCAGATTTTGTACGAACTAGGGAGATTATTTACAACAAATACAGTCAGTACGCTCAAAGCAATTTAGCTGTAATGGAGGCTCAGCATTTAGCCTTCAAGTCGGAAGCAAAAGAAGTAGCAACGCAATTAGAGAGAATTCAGGAAAAGTTAATACAATCGCAGTCGCAACTGCAAGTTTCTCAGGAAGAGAAACAGCAACTCGAATCCGAATCAGAAAGCTGGCAGCAGAGAGCACAGCAGGCACAGCTCAAACTCGAACTTTTACAGGAAGAGAAAAATTGGATCGAATTGCAATCTAAAACTTGGAGGCAGACAGCACAGCAGATGCAGGTAGAACTAGAGCATTTGCGATCGCAACTCAAAAAACCTCAGTTACATTTAGAACGAGTCCAATGAGTGCATGCGACAACTTATGCTCCTGTATTGTCAACTACAGGTTATCTATGCTCTGCTTGAGTCTGGTTTTAGAGAAGTCCAAATCATTTTTTATACCGCTCCAAATCCTGCTGAAATTGCAATAATCTAGCTCGGGAGCATTCTAAGTCTCTCTTAAATACAGGTTCTAGATCCGCTTTTATTTGTGAGCAAGTAGAATCTCTGGATTTACTCTGGAATTCTTCTTCTCTAGCCTTAAGAATAGTGTAAAGTTTAACATCTTGCTCGTTCCTACTAATAATTTTATCTAATAAACTATAGTTGATTGCCTCTTGATCTACAATTTTTTGGCTCTTATTGAGTATTCGATAGCTAGGTACAGCCTTGCCAAAGTGCTGACACACCTCTTCCATGATCCTGTCAAAATTTTCTATGGTACCAAAACAATCAAAGTGATTTCTTAAAATCTCTAAAGTGGTCTGGCATGAAGGCTGATTACTAATTATTTTGCATTGTATATTTGGGGTATATAAATCACTATCAATAAACTCTTCAAAACTCAAATTTTTGACTTTATTGTGTTGAATATGTTTGGGTGTTTGTAATATATACTGATATAAAGATATCATCTGAGCTACTGGGTTTCTCAAAACGGTAAATGTAAAGAATTGCCTGATGCTTTCGCCAAATTTATTTTTAGCGAGCATAAAATTTATATGACCTGCAATAACTTTGTAGGCTGATACCTGTTCAAAAGTGAGTTCCTGAAATTGTTTAACTTGTTCTTGATTACCAACAGACAAACAATTACTTTCTCCTTGAAAGATCTGGTTTGTGATTATATGGTACATAGTCGAACCCCCTGTTTTAGGAAGATGAATGAACAGAAGGCGATTTTTAGTGAGTAGTTGGCTGTTTGGTTCGGTTTGATACATAATGATTTATATTTTGCAGAACTTACAGAGATACTTCGTCAAACCCCTTGTTTAAGGGGGCTTGAGGAGTTACTATGCAGAAATTTTAGCTTTAAGATCGAGGGCGCGACGGTAACAAGCACTAGCTTCATCGATGCGCCCAAGTTTTGCTAAGGCATCCCCTAACTTATTGTGCGACTCAGAGAATTCTGGATCGAGTTCAATAGCTTTGCGGTAGGACAAGATCGCCTCCTCTACCGCACCCTTGCTCATCAAAGCATTCCCTAAACCGCAGTAACACAAAGAAGACTCAGGCCGAATCTCGATCGCCCTGCGGTAAGCATCGATCGCCTCATCCCAGCGCCCTTGTTTTGCCAGAGCTTCCCCTAAATAATGCTCCGCCTCCCAATAGTCGGAATTCTCAGCGAGAACGCGCCGATACTGAGCGATCGCCCCATCCCACTGCCCTTGTTCTGCCAAAGCCTTACCTAGCCGCAAATAAAGCTGCGAGTCATCGGAATTAATCTCCACAGCCTTTTGAGCCGCCTCCAAATTGCTTGGATTCAATTCGCTTGCCCTGCGATAAAACTTTACCGCCTCATCTAAATCCAGCTCAACATCTTTCTGAAGCGGTTGGATGGCAGCTCGCTTTTGCAAAGCCTCCCCTAAATGGCTGTTAACTACATCCGAATCAGGAGCAATTTCCAGGGCTCTGCGATAGGCAGAAATCGCCTCATCGTACCGCCCCAACTGATATAGAGCAAACCCTAAATGATCCTGAGCCTCCAGCAAATTTGGCTCAAACTCAACGGACTTGCGATAAGATCCCACAGCTTGCTCCCACTTTTGCAGTTTCGCCAAAGCATCGCCCAAATGCTGGTAAATCACTGCCGCATTCGGTACGATATCAAGCGCTTTCCGATAAGATGCGATCGCCTCCTCCCACCGCTGCACGATCGACAAAGTATGCCCCAAATAGTGGTGGACGATCGCCGAACCCGGTTCCAACTCAGCCGCTTTCGAGTAAGATGCGATCGCCTCCTCCCATTGACCCTGAGCCGCTAAAGCCGTGCCCAATTTATAGTACAGCCAATGAAAATCAGGCTTTAACTGAAGCGCCTTTCGGTAATAACCCACGGCTTCTGCTAATTCATTCTTACCTTGCAAAGCCTCTGCCAACTTCAGGTACAATTCCCCATCACCCGGATTTAGCTCGATCGCATGACGCAAGCACTCAATCCCTTCATCAACCCGTCCCTGTCTTGCCAAAGTCTCCCACAAATTTTGGTAAGGCAAAGCCGATTCCGAGTCAAGCTCGATCGCTTTTCGCAAACAACTTATAGATTCATCCAGTTGACCTTGCAAGCACAAAGCCTTCCCTAAACTATTGTGAAACTCGTAGAAATCCGGATATATTTCCACAGATTTGCGGTACGCAGCAACGGCTTCATCTAGATTGCCCTGCTGTTCCAAAACCTCTCCTAAATTGTGCCAAGACCAAGCCGAATTCGGGTTAAGTTCGCAGGCCCTGCGGTAACTTTTCTCCGCCCCATCCCGCTGCCCCACTTTCGCCAAAACTTCACCCAAATTGTGGTGATACCACGAAAAATCTGGGTTGAGTTCAGTACAGCGCTGGTAGGCGGCGGCGGCTTCCTCAAATTTACCCGATTGTTTCAGGAGATTGCCTCTATGAAAATAATTAGAAGCAGTCTCTTCATGCACTTGTAATGAGTTATTCATAATTTTGTACCGTAGATTTCAGTTTTTTTAGCTTGGTCGAGAAAGGGTTTATAAGTACCTTGTATCTGACATCTGGCACCAATGTCAATCTTCAGGATTCTCGCGCGGGGTGGGGGCGGGTTTTTTAGTCTTTGGGTATTCCTTGAAGCTATCGGTGAACCCGCCCCTACAGGTTTTTGACATTGGTGCCGTCAGGTGAATTGTATCGGTTTTCTGTCTGAGTCACAATCCTCTCGATCCCCCCTAGCCCCCCTTAGCAAGGGGGGGGACAAGAGCGTTCAACGTCCCTCTTCTTGAGTCTGAGTCACAATCCTCTCGATTCCCCCTAGCGACCCTTAACAAGGGGAAAGAGCCTTCAAAGTCCCCCTTTTTAAGGGGGATTTAGGGGGATCGAGACTTGGGTACAAACCAGAAATACAGAAGGCTTTAGACTTAAGTTGACACCCTAAACTCATGGGGATGTTCCTAATTCGTCGGCCGCCAATTCTCGTCCTCCAATCTGATACCGCTGTCTTGACAAGCTCTGGTTAAATGAGGGCTGTAGTAAGGGTCATTGTCAATATATTTTTGCCACCTGCTTTCCATCAGCTTCGATTCCTTCCTCAGCCGCTCTTTCTTTTCAGGCGAGTCCTCGTAACCTCGACTTTTAGATTCGTGGTGGTAGAGAACTACATGAGGCAGGTAAATATTTCGGTACCCTTTCTCTAGCATTTTCAAACACAAATCCACATCATTGTACGCCACTGTTAGTTCTTCGTCAAACCCCCCAATACTCTCAAATACTTCGCGGCGACACATTAAACAGGCAGCAGTTACCGCTGAAACATTGTTCAGACCTACCACATTCCCGAAATAGCCAGGAATCGATCGCGGCATATGGTAATAACTGTGACCTGCCACTCCGCCGCCGAGTCCCATCACCACTCCCGCGTGCTGGATTTTGTTGTCTGAATATATCAACAAATTGCCCACAGCCCCGATCGAGCTTCTCTGAGCTTGTTCAACCATCCCGTCAATCCAATCGGGAGTAATTACCTCTGTATCGTTATTCAAAAACAGCAAGTAATCTCCCTCCGCCTTGCTAGCAGCGTAGTTGTTAATCTTAGAGAAATTAAAGGGAATGTCGAGCCGGTAACTTTTAAACCTGGCTGATTCCTTAGCCGTCCATTTAGCCAGAATTTCCGCCGTGTGTTTCTCTTGACTGCCGTTATCGATGACGATAACTTCGTAGTTGGGGTAGACACTCTTAGTAAAGATAGACTCCAAGCAATTGTCCAAAACATCGCCTAAATCCCGCGTCGGAATAATGATGCTGACCCGCTTGTAATCCGCAATTTTGTAGCGTGCAATAAAGTGTCCCAAAAAGTAGGGAACGCCTTCAATTTTCCCCGGTTCGCCCCGGCGTTCGATCGCCTCTTGCAAAGCTTTTTGCCCTGCATCATAGGCATAGGGTTTAGCCTCTACCCCGCCAGCAGCCGAACCCGCGTGCATTCTCCAGTGGTAAAGAATTTTAGGGATGTGAAAGATTTTGTCAGTTTTTTCCGTAAACCTCAAAACCAAATCATAATCCTGAGCTCCCTCAAAACCTGGTCTAAAACCACCGATTTCATTAATTAGCGATCGCCTGTAAGTTCCCAAATGGCAAGTGTACATCCGAGATAAAAATGAATCCGGACTCCATTCTGGCTTGAAGAAAGGATTTATCAGTTCCTGATCCTGATAAATCTTGTCTTCATCTGAATAAATCATGTCCGCTTCCGGGTGGCGGTTCAGCAGCAGCACCACTTCATACAAAGCCTCTGGTGTCAGCGTATCGTCGTGGTCTAATAAAGATACAAATTCACCCGTCGCCAATTCCAAAGCAGAATTGGAACAGTGAGAAATATGACCGTTTTTGGTTCGGTAAGCTACTTTGATGCGGCTATCTTTGGCTGCATATTCTTGCAAAATTTGCTTGACATGAGGCGCGGTTGATGCGTCATCCGCAATGCACAATTCCCAATAAGGATATATCTGATTGAGAACTGATTCTATTGCCTCCTGCAAATAATTTTCTGGCGTATTGTAAGCCGGCATGACGATGCTAATCAGCGGCTTGTAGTTAAAGATTTCTAATGTTTCCGCCATTTTTCGCAAGTCAGCTTCTCTGGGGCTGTTCTTAGCGCGCCACTTCGTGTAAGCTGGGTCTTGACCGAGGAATAGCGAATCTCGTAAGTTTTGATAATCCAAACCAAAAAGTTTCGGATCGAGTTTGCTCGCCGTCTGATACTCTTCCAAAGCTTCCGAAAGCTTATCTTGTTTAGCTAGAGTTTTCGCTAGATTGTAGTGAGACCAGCCAAAGTTAGGATCGACTTCGAGCGCTTTTCGATAAGCAGCAACAGCTTCATCAAGCCGACCTTCTTGTTGAAATACATCCGCTAAGTTGTGGTGCGACCAAACAAAATTTGGATTCAGTTCTGCAGCTTTCTGATAGCTTTTAATAGACTCATCAACTTTACCGCTCCATTTCAGGACATCGCCTAAATTGTGGTGAGTTCCAAAGTAATTGGGATTAATTGCAATTGCTTTGCCGTAGGCGGCCACCGCCTCGGTCAATTTACCTTCTTCTTGCAGAGACGCCCCTAATTCGTGGTACTCCGCAGCTATCCCAGGGCTGTGTTCGATGATCGCATTTCCCGAGTGTCCGTGAACAGCGCTATCGCTCTTTTCCGACGACCCTAATTCGTGGTACTCCGCAGCTATCCCAGGGCTGTGTTCGATCGCATTTCCAGAGTGTCCGTCAACAGCGCGATCGCTCTTTTCCGCCGCTTTAGTTATTCCCTTTTTTTTTAACACCTCTTCTAACCGCCCAGAAATAGCCTTGTCATCCGGCCGAATCTGCAACGCCATCTGATAAAAGACGATCCCCCCATCCGGCCAATTCTTCCGCACCAAAGCATCAGCCAACTCAACATAAAGGTCAGCATCATTCGGCGCAATCTCCAGGGCCTTGTGATACAACTGCACGTCATCAGGATTCTCCTGAATCGCCCGCCGGTACAAACGCATCGCTTCCTTCAAATCCCACTGCGACCGCATCCTCACAGCATCAGCCAACTTTTGCGAAAGCCACGGCAAGTCCGCCTGAATTTCCGCAGCGCGGCGGTAAGCGGCGATCGACTCATCCCACCGTTCCAGCTTCTCAAAAGCCGTTGCCATGTTGTAATAAGTCCACGGAAAATCGGGATTTAACTCGGCCGCGCGTCGGTAAACATCGATCGCTTCCTCCCACCTTTCCATTTCTAGCAGCGCGTCGCCCAATTTGCTCTGCGACCAGAAGAAATTCGGATTAACTTCGTTAGCACGCCGGTAGGCAACAACCGCCTCATCCCAACGTTCCAAATTCACCAGCGCTTCTGCTAAATTGTTGTGCGCCCAAAAATGGTCAGGATTGAGTTCGATCGACCTTTGGTAAGCCGAAATTGCCTCATCCCACCTTCCTAGTTTAATTAGCGCGTCTGCTAAATAGTTGTGCGACCAACTGAAATCTGGATTTAATTCTGTTGCTTTCCTATAAGCATTTACCGCCTCCTCCCACCGTTCCAACTTCAGCAACACATCTGCTAAATTGTTGTGAGACCAGCTAAAATCTGGATTTAATTCGATCGCCTTGCGGTAGGCATTTACAGCTTCCTCCCAGCGTTCCAACTTAACCAGCGACTCAGCTAAATTGTTGTGCGACCAAGAAAGTTCGGGATTATTTCTAATAGCGTTGCTGTAAGCATCTACCGCCGCTTCCCACTGTTCTTGACCCTTAAGGATTTCCCCCAATTCATGATAAGCTGCGCCAGCATTTGGGTTCAACTCAACCGCGCGCCGGTAACAGTCAATTCCCTTATCTACCTTACCTTGCTCTATCAAAGTTTTGGCTAAATTCTCGTGTTCCTCAGCGGTTGCAGACTTCGGGTCGATCGCAAATGCTCGATACCAAGCCTCAGCCGCCTCCTCCGACTTGCCTAACTGCGTCAAAAGTTTTGCAAAATTGCGAAAAGCACCGGCAAAATCCGGTTTCAGGGCGATCGCCTTTTCGTAAGCAGAAACCGCTTGCTGCCACTGTTCTTGCTGCGCGCAAATGCTGCCGTAATTAGCATATGCTTCGGCAAAATTTGGGTTAATTTCTATTGCTTTGACATAGCAACTTTTAGCTTCATCAATTTTGCCACCAGCTTGCAGGGCGTTGCCCAGCATTTTGTAAAGCGGCGCTTCCGGCTTAATTTGCAGTGCCTTCTTGCAAGCTGCGATCGCCTGTTCCAATTTACCCTGAGCAAAATAGCCTTCTGCCAGTATTTTGTATGCTTCTGGATCTTCTATATTAATTGTAGAATTAACTGGCTGCTGCTGCACTGGCTGCTGCTGCACTGGCTGCTGCACTGGCTGCTTAACTGCCGTTGCTGCGGGCTGCTGCTTAACTGCACCGTTTGTCGCAGTTGCACCCGCCAAAGTTTGCTGTCCCTCGCTGCCATTTCTCGCATTAGCTGCGTTCAGTTCAATAGCTTTGCGATAATATACTGTCGCTTCTTCTAACTTGCCTTGTTTTTTGAGCGCTTCGCCCAAATTTTGGTAAGCCTGCGGCAAATTAGGATTTAATTTTATGGCGCGATCGTAACAAGCGATGGCTTCTGGGAATTTTTCCTGCCGAAAAAAAGCGTCGCCCATATTCAAGTGTTCCCCAGGCGCTACTTTTTCCGGTTCCAAACTAAATGCTTGATACCAGCACTGCTGGGCTTCTTCCGGTTTGCTAATTTGTCCAAATACTTTTGCTAAATTCCGGTATACTCCCGCGAAATTCGGCTTAATCGCGATCGCCTTTTGATAAAATCCGATGGCCTCCTGCCATTTTTGCTGCTGCGCGCCCAGGCTGCCCAAATTCGCGTATACTTCCGCAAAATTCGGTTCTATTTCAATCGCTTTAGCGTACCAGTGCCGTGCCTCCTCCATCCTGCCTTGAGCTTGCAGCGCGTTGCCCAAAGTCTTGTAAGCCGGTGCAAAATTGGGGTGAATCTTCAAAGCTTGCTCGCAGGATGCGATCGCTTCTTCTAATTTTCCTTGGGATAAGTATATTTCTCCCTGTTGGTTAAATTGAACCGCTGTTGATTCTGTATTCACTGTTAATGGCATATGGGCGGCGGCTCCAGAGGCAGGAATTAAATAGGGTAGTCAAAACGTTTCACAATTATACTCGGGTTTGACACTAACATTACCGGACTTGTTCCCCCAATTCTTAATTTTTTTGACTCTTGGTGCTGGCTAGAAACCGCGTTTCTCGGATATTTTTTTTGATTTGACTGCTAAATATGTAAGAATCAGCCTGGTTTCTGGCTGATTTGCGCGCCAGTGGCGACTTGTGTAGCTCCTGACGATCGCCTGTTTTGTAAAGTAAAGTAAACCATGCCGGTTCTTGCTTGTGCGAGGCTTTCTTGTGGACTGGGCAAGGGAGTCCGCCTAAAAAATATTACAAACGGCGCAAAATGTGCGAGCCCACCCAAACGAGAATAGCCTTTTTAGCAAAAAACGATCGCCCTTTTGGGAGAAAGCGATCGCCCTTTTTTTTTCAACAATTAGTTAACAACTATTAGCAATTACTAATCAAGCTGCTGCCTCTGCGTCTTCTTCTGCGTCTTCGGCTTCAGAACCTGCTTGAATTCCCAGCACCGTAACAACCACCTGATCTGGTTCGCCGAGAGCTACCACTCCCTCAGGCAAAACTAATTCGTGAATGTGCACCGCATCCCCTAGCTTTAAATTAGAAATATCTACTTCAATTGCTTCAGGAATGCTGTCAGGTTTGCACTTAACTGCCAGTTGCGTCAGCACGGTATCCAAGATGCCGCCTTCTAACTTGACGCCGACAGGTTCGCCGACAAAACGCAGGGACAATTCAACTTCCAGGCTGTCTTGAGTAGCCACGGAGAAAAAGCTCAGGTGGTAAGGATAGCCTTTCCAAGGATGAACTTGAACTTCCCGCAGCAAGGTTTTTCCGCTCCAAGAGAGGTCGGGAATGCTGAGGTCAATTAGGGTATTGTTGACTACGTGCTTTTTGAGCAGGTGTTCAACTGTTTTGGCTTTGATGGTAAGGGAAATAGATTCAGAGCCTTTGTGGCCGTAGAGGACGGCGGGAATCAATCCAGAGCGGCGGAGGGCGTTAGGTTTGCTACCTTCTGCCCGCTTTTGACATTCTACTGCGAGTTCCATTTTATGACTTTCTGTTGATTGTTTTTACATTTTATCAAATTTATGCTACAGCGATCGAAGTTAATTAAATTCGCTGAATATTTGATAATAATTGGGAATTGGGAATTGCGAATTTGGCTATTCTCCGAATCTCTGCCTCTTCAACTCTCCCAATCTCCCCATCAATATTTCCCAATCTAAAATCTCAAACCTAAAATGGTTTGGCGGGATGGCCGTCTGCTGAAAGCAAAGCGCGTTTCGGGCCGTGAATCGGGTCTTCTACAATAATAGTTTGGTCGCGGCTGGCACCGAGAGAAACAATTGCGATCGGCACTTCCATCAAGTCTGCCAAAAACTTTAGATAATCCAATGCTTGCGGCGGTAAATCTTCCAAATTCCGGCACTCTTCCGTAGACTGTTTCCAACCGGGAACGGTTTCGTAAATAGGTTTGCAGCGAGTAAATATCCGGGAACTTTTCGGGAAATCAACACAGCGTTCGCCGTCAATTTCGTAAGCAACGCAAACTTTAATTTCTTCTAATTCATCCAAAACATCTAGTTTGGTAATTGCCAGACAGTCAAGACCGTTGATGCGGACTGCGTAGCGGCCGATTACCGCATCGAACCAACCGCAGCGGCGTTTTCGGCCCGTTGTCGTGCCGAATTCTGCACCTCGCTCGCCCAAAATTGCGCCTATTCCATCTACCATTTCGGTAGGGAAGGGGCCTTCTCCGACGCGGGTTGTATAAGCTTTTGCTACGCCAATTACGCGATCAATCGCTGTTGGGCCGACTCCGGTTCCCACACAAGCACCGCCTGCGATGGGATTGCTCGAAGTAACGTAAGGATAAGTGCCGTGGTCTAAGTCTAATAAAGTGCCTTGCGCGCCTTCAAACAGAATATTTTTCCGCTTGTGAAGTCCCTCATAAATTTTCAGGGAACTATCAACTACGTGCGGTCGCAAACGTTCCGCATAAACTCGATATTCATCAATTACATCCTGGGGATTTAGAGGTGGCAAATTGTAGAGTTTTTCGAGAAGGACATTTTTACAATTAATCGTCCATTCCAGTTGTTCTTGCAACCCTTCCAAGTCCATTAAATCGAGCATCCGAATGCCAGTGCGTTCGGACTTGTCGGCGTAAGTAGGGCCAATGCCGCGTCCCGTCGTCCCGATTTTATAATTTCCCCGCTGCGTTTCCGATGCTACATCAATTAATCGATGATAGGGCATCGTGACGTGCGCCGTCTCCGAAATCATCAGGGAGGCCGTCGAAATATTCAGTGCCTCTAGCTGGTCTAACTCTGCAATTAAAACTTTGGGGTCAATGACCGTGCCGCAGCCGATGATACACTCTTTATCAGGGTAGAGAATCCCGGACGGAATTAAGTGCAGCTTGAAAGTCTGACCGTTAACTACCACGGTGTGACCCGCGTTGACGCCCCCTTGGTAGCGGACAACGATATCTGCGGATTTGCTGAGCAAATCGGTAATTTTGCCTTTTCCTTCATCGCCCCACTGGGCGCCGATCACAACTACGTTAGCCAAGGGTTTCTCGCGTTCAGTTCAGGTTGACACAATCTCCGATTATGTATGAATGCGTCCAAAATGTCAATCAATTTTAAATTTTAGATTTAGGATTTTAGATTTTAGAGGCTACGCCACGGATACATTGGTTCACAGGTCGATCGGCTAGGCAAATTAGTGAGAGCCGATCCACAGACGAGTCCGGGGGCAACAGACCCCATTGTTTTCGGTCAAATTAATTTTTGTTAAGATTGAGAAAATAGAGGCTTTGTTGCCATGACTTTACACGCTGAGTTGCACCGCCATCTGGGTGGTTCTGTTGTTCCTAGGGTGCTGTGGCGGTATTTCGATCGCCACAATGCTGAGATGGTTAATCGATTTCAAGAATACTCGGAGTTTGAGGAGTTTTACACTCGTCCGCGCAATACTCTCAATGAGTATTTGGAACTGCACACACTGGTAGAAAGCGTTCAAACTGTTGAGACTTTGCCTTATTTTATCTATCGGTTGATGCGGGGCGCTTACGTGTTTGAAAATCTGGCTTATTTGGAGTTGCGCTATACGCCTTATTTGCGGACTCCAGAACATTTAAATCAGTCAGAACGCATTGATTTGATGGCAGAAATTGTAAAGGTTGTGGGCAAGGCAAGTCAAATTAGCGATTGTCCGATTGTTACCAGCCAAATTTTGTGTATGCACTCGCGTTTACCCTATGAGGTGAATCGGGCGATCGTAGATTTGGCGGCGCAAATGGGAGAATATGTTTGCGCGATCGATATAGCTGGCGGCGATGATTGTATTGGCGAGCGTTTGGAGGAGTTTGTCGGATTGTACGAGTACGCGAGGTCGATCGGCATCAAAACTACCGGCCACCTCTACGAAACTACCTCTGGCTGTTATCCCGAACTTCTGCCTTATCTGATGCGTATCGGCCACGGGATTCAAATTCCGTTAAAATATCCCGAACTGCTGCCAGAAGTCGCGCGCAGGGGTCAATGCTTGGAAGTTTGCCCGACTACCTATCTCAAAACGGGGACGTTGCAGGATATGCGCGAATTGAAGGTTGTCTTCGATCGATGTTTTGAAGCTGGTGTCGATATTGCCATTTGTACTGACAACGCGGGATTGCACAACGTGCGGCTGCCTTTTGAGTACGAGAATTTGTTAACTTTGGATATCATTGATTTTCGGCAATTGCAAGCGTGTCAAGATGCCGCTTTCCGCCATGCTTTCGCCTGGCCCTACGGGGAGCGGCCTGTGAAAATGCTAACTGGTTTGTTGCAGCATGAGTCTGTGGAGGCGATCGTTAATTAAAGAATATCTATTTAATTAACCGCGAAGGCGCGAAGGAAGAGAAAGAAGAAGATAGGTAGATGTCTTCAGGTAAAGACTCTACTTGAAAATGAAAAAAAGCTCTTTCTTCTCTTCCTTCGCGCTCTTTGCGTCTTCGCGGTTCGTTTAAAAGAGATGTTTGTAAACTTATAATAAGTGTCGGGCGCTCTCCAATCGGTAGCAAGTTATAGTTTGGAGGGAGAATCATCAATATAAAAAGATAAAAAAACGATGACAAATATGGACGCTTACTGGATGCCCTTCACGGCCAACCGACAGTTTAAAGCCAATCCGCGAATGCTGGTATCGGCGAAAGATATGCACTTTACAAGCGATGATAACCGTTCAATTTTAGATGGTACTGCGGGGCTTTGGTGCGTGAATGCAGGGCACGCCCGCGAGACAATTGCCGAAGCAGTTAAACAGCAGGTTTTGCGTTTGGATTACTCTCCGGCTTTTCAGATGGGACATCCGGGTGCTTTTGAGTTGGCGGAACGTTTGGTGAAGATGATTCCGGGCAATTTCGATCGCGTTTTCTTTACTAATTCGGGTTCGGAATCTGTAGAAACTGCTTTAAAAATTGCGATTGCTTATCACCGGGTGAAAGGTGAAGGAACTCGCCAAAGATTAATCGGTAGGGAACGCGGCTATCACGGCGTTGGTTTTGGGGGAATTTCTGTCGGCGGTATCGGTACAAACCGCAAGTTTTTTGGCAGTTTGCTCACGGGAGTGGATCATTTGCCTCACACTCACAGTCTCGAACACAATGCTTTCAGCCGCAAACAACCGGAATGGGGAGCGCATTTGGCGGATGAATTGGAGCGGATTGTCGCTTTGCACGATGCGTCGAATATTGCAGCAGTAATTGTGGAACCAGTGGCTGGTTCTACAGGGGTTTTGATTCCCCCGAAAGGTTATTTGGAGCGACTGCGGGCGATTTGCGACAAATACGGAATTCTGCTGATTTTTGATGAGGTAATTACCGGATTCGGGCGACTAGGCTCTAGTTTTGCAACGGAATATTTTGGGGTGGTTCCCGATATTGTGACGGCGGCGAAAGGGATAACTAACGGTACGGTGCCGATGGGGGCGGTTTTTGTCAAAGAAGGCATTTATGATGCTTTTATGAATGCTCCTGAAAATGCGATCGAGCTTTTTCACGGTTATACTTATTCTGGTCATCCTCTGGCTTGTGCGGCTGCTTTGGCGACGCTGGATATTTATGAGGAAGAAAGGTTATTTGAACGGGCCGATAAGATGGCAGATTATTGGGAGAATGCGGTGCATTCTTTGAAGGGGGTGCGGCACATAATTGATGTTCGGAATCTGGGACTTGTCGCTGGGATTGAGTTAGAATCTCTTGCTGGGAAGCCGGGGAAACGGGCTTTTGATTGTTTCTTGCAGTGCTATGAAAAAGGGTTGCTAATTCGCACGACGGGTGATATTATTGCTTTGTCGCCACCGTTGATTATTGAGAAGGAACATATCGATCGCATTGTGGAAATTTTGACAGGGGTTTTGCAGGAGATGGAGTGAGATTAAAATGAGATTTTCCACCATTCTCGCTTAACAGGCAAGATGCCTGTTCCACATTAACAGGCAAGATGCCTGTTCCACAAACAGTAAATTTCTTGTGGGGTGGGCATCCTGCCCGCCCATAAAATATCTATGGATAATGGTGCAAGATATTAGACTAAATGAACCGCGAAGGCGCGAAGGACGCGAAGGAGGAGAAAGAAGAAGATGCAGTTCTTCCTTCGCGCTCTTTGCGTCTTCGCGGTTCGTTCAAATAATTAAAAAGCGCTATAATAATTAACAAGTAATGACGAATGACGAATAACTATGGTGCAATTAACGGCAAAAATCTCTGCTAATGAGTTAGCAAATTTGGCTGTAGATTTGATTCGTAAAACAGGTTGCGAGTACGGTGATGTGCGTTTTTGCACTTACCGAAGGCAGAATCTTTACGCGCGCGATCGATCTTTAAGTCAACTGTCAGATAATGTAAGTTCCGGTTTTGGCGTGCGAGTGCTTCTAGACGGCGCTTGGGGGTTTGCCGCCAGTCACAGCAAAACACCCGCAGAGGTTGCAAGAATAGTCGCTTTGGCTGTAGAAATCGCTAAAGGCAGCCGCTTGACTCAAAAGGAACCGGTGCGGTTAGTGCCTGTCGAAAAATATGTCGATACCTACATTACTCCCATCGCCATTGACCCTTTTTCGGTACCAGTTGCTGATAAAGCGGAACTGCTGCTAACTATCAACGAGAAGCTGCTAGCACACGGCGCACAAGGCATCAAAAAAGCTGATTCTTTTTTGCAGTCCAGCCGCGAAGACAAGGTTTTTGCTTCTACAGAAGGCTCGCTAATCGAACAAACAATCTACCGCAGCTATCCGGGCTTTGACTGTACGGCAATTGCGGGCGGCGATGCCCAAAGTCGCAGTTACGAACGCCCGCCACTTAATATCGGTTACGAACATATTAATCCCGATGATTTGTTGAGTCAAGTTGAAAGAGTTGCTGCCGAAGCTATTGAGAAAGTCCGCGCTCCTAAAATCCCTGCTGGTATTTGCAAATCCCTGATTCTTAAGCCGACAAATTTGTTTTTGACAATCCACGAATCAGTAGGACATCCAACTGAATTAGACCGGGTTTACGGCTACGAATCTAATTTTGCTGGCACGAGCTTTGCTACTACTGATAAGTTAAATAAACTGCAATACGCTGCACCTTGGGTGAATTTTAAGTGCGATCGCACTCAACCGGGCGGCCGCGGTACAATGGGTTACGATGATGAGGGCGTAAAATCACAAGATTGGTACGTTGTCAAGGATGGAATTTTAGTTGATTATCTCACTGACAGAGAGACGGCTTATCGCCTGGGACGCGGTAGCAGCAACGGTTCTGCTTACGCTGACAGTTGGTCGAGCGTGCCGATGGTGAGAATTCCCAATTTGGGATTGGAACCGGGCCCGGATGGCGGCAGCCATACTGCTACTTTGGCAGAGATGATTGCGGATACGGAAGACGGGATTTTAATCGACGGTATGGGTAGTTATTCGATCGACCAGCAGCGGCGCAATTTTCAATTCGGCGGCGATGCTTTTTGGAAGGTGGAAAAAGGTAAAGTTGTCGGTATGTTGAAGGATGTAACTTATCAGGCGATGACTACTGATTTCTGGAATCAAATAGATGCGATCGGGCCGGCTTCGGAGCTGGTTCAGTGCGGTACTCATATATGCGGCAAGGGCGAGCCGGTGCAGGTTGCTCAGATGACTCACGCTTGTGTGCCGGTGCGAGTGAGGGATATTCAAATTGGGTAATAGGGCATGGGGCATGGGGCATGGGGCATCGGTTCTTAGTTATTAGTTAATTGCTAACAATGCCCAATGCCCAATGTCCAATTTGCAATGCCCAATTCGCAATGCCCAATTCGCAATGCCCAATTCGCAATGCCTAATTACCAATCATGATTGTAACAACATCGCCCGCACTTTTAAGTGAAGACCAAGCCTTATCTGTAGTAGAAAAAGCAGTCAAACTATCCAAAGCAGAGGAAGTATTTGTCAGTCTCTCTACTGGCGAAGAATCTCTTTCCCGCTTCTCGGAAAATCAAATCAGCCAAAATATTAGCAAAACTGTATTTAGCCTGAGCATTACTAGCTATTTTGGCAACAAAAGCGCCTCTGCAGCTGTTACAGAATTTGATGAAGATGCGATCGCCTCTGCAGTCAAGCGATCGGAAGAATTGGCCAGAATTGCGCCGGCAGACCCCGAATGGATGCCGCTGCTGCCGCCTCAAACCTACGATTTGCGATCGCCCGCATTCGACGCAGCAACGGCAACTGTATCGCCTCTAGCACGGGCGGAAATGGTGCAGCAAGCGTGCGCGAGATCCTCCCAGGGGGGCGCTCATGGTTCGGGCACTTTGAGCACTGAGGCGTCGCTGTACGCGATCGCCTCGTCAACCGGACTCCGCGCCTGCAACCAGTCTACAAAGGCGGATTTCAGCTTTACTGCTCGCGTTGAAGACGGTTCTAGCTGGGCTCAGAGCACTGCTTGGAGTATCAACGAATTGCCGATCGCCGAATTAGCAGAACAAGTGCTCGATCGGGCGATCGCATCCCGCAACCCGCGCCCCATCACTCCGGGCGTTTATCCGGTAATCCTTGAGGGCGCTGCTTTTGCAGGCTTGCTACCGTGGGTGATTTGGGGGCTGGATGCGAGGGCGGCGGATGAGGGGCGATCGTTTATGTCGATCGCCGATGCAGAGGGAAAACCAGCGGGAAACCGCGCGGGGGAACAACTTTTTAGCCCGTTAGTGCAAGTGCAGCGCGATCCGGCTCATCCTTTGCTGCGATCGAATACTTTTTTCGGCGACGGATTGAGCAATAACTATTTGGAAATCATCAAAGATGGGGTGCCTCAAAGTTTGTCTTATTCCCGCTACTGGGCCGCACAAAAAGGCAAAGAGGCAAAAGGTGCTTATTACCCGATCGTGATGACAGGTTCCGACCAAAGTTTAGCAGATTTAGTTGCTCAAACCGAGCGAGGAATTTTCGTCAGTCGAGCTTGGTACGTGCGCTACGTTAATCCGAAAACATTGGAAGTAACGGGGATGACTCGCGACGGTACTTTTTGGATTGAGGATGGCAAAATTGCTTACCCGATTAAAAACCTGCGTTTCAATCAAGTTTTACCTGATATGTTGCGCGATGTGGATGCAGTTAGTGCGGTGAAGCGTTACGGCGGTAGTGTCGTGCCCGGAGTGCGCGTGAAAGCTTTTAATTTCACGAGTATTACTGACAGTTTGTGACTTGCAAGGGTGAGGTGCGCGGAAACCCACCCGGAGGAGGTGGGTTTTTGTGTCGGTAAGGTCGATCGGGTGCGGGTTCGGGCGATCGCCTGTTAACAAAGCTGTTGGGAAAATTAGTATTTTTTTTTACCGAGGCATCTAGCTTAAGGTAGAGTATTGTTTGTGAGAGTTAGGATTTAAACCAGCTACTATCTAATTTAGAGCGATCGAGAAAAAGCAATTACCAATTACCAATTATCAATGAATCAATATTTTGCTACAGTTGCGCGCGGTTTAGAAACTATTGCCGCCCAAGAATTAGAACGTTTAGGGGCCCAAGATGTCAAGCCAGATTTTACTGGGGTTTACTTTGCGGGCGATCGCGCTTTATTGTACCGCGTCAATCTTTGGTCGAGAACAATTTTTCGAGTGCTAATGCCGATCGCCGAATTCCGGTGTTACAACTCGGATATGCTCTACCGCGAAGTGCAAAAAATCCCTTGGGACGAATACTTAGATCCCGAAAATACTTTAGCAGTAAACTGCACCGGTGGCAACGAAAATTTGAACCACACTCACTTTACAGCTTTGCAGGTCAAAAATGCGATCGCCGACCAACAGCGCCTTCAATTTAACAAGCGTTCTAATGTCGATGTAGAGCATCCCGATTTGCTAATTAACATTCACATTCATCAAGATAGAGCTATTTTAAGTTTAGACAGTTCTGGCGGCAGTTTGCACCGCCGGGGATATCGACCGGCGATGGGGCTGGCTCCCCTCAAAGAAACCCTAGCTGCGGCTTTGTTGGAGATGGCAGAATGGACGCCAGATTTGCCCTTTTTAGACCCGATGTGCGGTTCGGGAACTTTGCCTTTGGAAGCGACTTTAAAGGCCTTGAATATTGCACCGGGATTGTTTCGAGAAAATTTTGGATTTATGACTTGGCGGGATTTTGACGAACCTTTGTGGGATAAATTGTGGGCCGAAGCTGAAAATAGCGAATTGCCGGAACTTAAAGAGGTGATTGCAGGGTGCGATCGCGATTCCGATATGTTAAGCCAAGCTCGCACGAACGCGCAGCAAGCTGGTATTTCTGGTAAGATTCAGTTTGCTCAAACCGAGTTATCTCAGTTGGAAGCACCAGCAGACAGAGGTGTTCTGATTTGCAATCCTCCTTACGGAGAGCGCCTGGGAGATGCTAGCGAATTGGGAGATTTGTACAAGATGTTGGGGGATATTTTCAAGAATCGTTTTAAAGGTTGGAATGCCTTTATTTTGACTGGAAATAAGGAGTTGGGTAAAAAGGTGGGACTCAGGACATCGCGACGAATTCCGGTTTTTAATGGCTCGATTCCGTGTACTTTGCTCAAATATGAACTGTATTAGGGGATGGGATATGGGAAAAACAGCGCTAATGACCAAGCTACTGCAAAATTAATTGGATAACCAAGAAAGACCTGCAGCTATGGTAGAATTGCTCCGGCTACAGTTAAGTTGAGCTTTTTGATACTGCTTGAGAATCATTTTTATTCACAGCTTCTAAGAATATGAAATCAAAATTTATAGTGTGGGGTGCGATAATTTTTAATATATTAAATTTAATAGTCGTACTCTGTCCTTATTCTTTAGCTGGTGTGGATATTGACTTATGGCTGGGATTATTTGGTATGGTTTTTGGGGTAATTTATGTATTTTATATAGCTTTCAACAGAACCAAGATTTTAGAAAATGTTCCGAATTTAGCGCCGAAAACTGTCAATATTTCTTTGATTATTTCGTGCTTGACATTAAGTTATTATATTTATATTAAATTACCGGGAACTTTGATTGTTTCCGTGATTGTTGGAGGAAGAGGAGACATCGTACAAGTTGTACCATCACCCAATCAATTAAAATCTATTTATTGCTACTACAACGGAGATTTAATGTTAAACGATCGCGATGATACCACAGGGTCATGCGGTCTCAGGTTAAGATACAAGTTAGTCCCTTTTATTGAAAAAAAAATTTACTCTTATGACGGGCAAGAGCTTTATTTTAGAGTAAACGAACATGAAAACGAACCTAATGTGCCACCTTTGCCTATGAAGAATACAGGTGACAAAACAAAGGCACTAATAGTAAAGGAAAAAAAGAATATCTGCCGAATTAAATGGCTCAACAATAATCAAATTCAAATACCGACTGGGGAAATTTTTTCACCTTGATCGGAGGTGTGTCACCGCTCATCCCTCCAGCGGCAAAAAAGAAACGTGAGCGGAAACAATCTTCCACCCTTCAGGAAACTTGCGCCACATCTGACTCTGCCGCCCCAGCCGCACCACTCCATCCATTACACGGCGAAATTCCAGCGTCACAGCCGCCGTGTCTGCATCGAAAGTCACGACTTTGAGGTTGAACATTTCTCGATCGACATTTACAGGCGATCGCCCTTTGCGAAAAGCCCTCACCTCATCGCTCCCGTACAGGTTCTCCGTCACCCCAAACCGCACGACTTCCGACGCATCCCAGAACAAATTATCGAGAGTTTCAATATCGTTCGTACAAAGAGCTTTTTCGTATTTTAAATATAGTTCAGTTAACTCAGCCACCACAGCAGAATCATTGATAACAGTCATAAATTGTAGATTTTAAAACTCTTAACTTTCACAATTTTTGTTTGCAATAAGGACTTTATTCCTTATTGCAAACCCCACTCATTAGTGGGAATTAATGCTCAATTTTGAGCGAAATAATCTTGTCACCTTGGCGGATAGCATTGACGACAGACATATCCTCAGTTTTGCCAAAAGTTGTGTGAACTCCATCTAGATGAGACTGGGGAGAATGGCAAATAAAGAATTGGCTGCCACCCGTATCGCGGCCTGCGTGAGCCATCGATAAAGTTCCTGCCAAATGTTTGTTGGAGTTAATTTCGCACTTGATTTTGTAGCCGGGGCCGCCCGTTCCATTGCCTTTTGGACAGCCACCTTGAATCATAAAGTTAGGAATGACTCGGTGAAAGGCCAATCCATCGTAAAAACCTTTTTCCGCCAAGTCAACAAAATTCTTCACTGTGTTAGGCGCATCCGCATCGAACAATTCCAAATTGATTGTGCCTTTGTCGGTTTCCATAATAGCGCGGGTCATGATTTTTCCTTGCTTCCTAAAATGAGTGTGTTGCCTGCGTTTTAATTGCGGACTTCGCTTTTATAACGACAGGTTTCCAACTGTCGTTATATTGTGGCTTTCAGAAGTGTAGCATATTCCGGCAACTCTCATAGGACTTATGTGCGCTTTCTGAGGAAACCCGGTTTATTGCGAGATTTCTGGTTAGCAAAGCCAATATTTTCCCAGACACCGGGTTTGTTACCCTCAGTCATATTTTAATTGTTGGTCACTTGCGGGTGATCGGGTTCTTCCTGAATATCGCTCATATTAAAAATGAAAGGAACCCGACTCGAACCTGAACCCATAACCAGCACTTTTGGCATCTGAGCCCCCCCGCTTCTCCAAGCTTCGATCGCCTCTTTTTGCAGCACTAAATCGCCGCCTTGAGCCTTCAAAGTTTCAGCCAAAAGTCTTTGAGCTTCCGCCCTACCTTGAGCGCGGTTAATATCAGCTTGAGCCTGTTGTTCTGCTTCCTGAGCCACATAAACAGCTCTTTGCGCCCGCTGTTCAGCAACCTGTTTCTCCTCAACCGCTTTCGCAAAATCTGTGGAGAATCGAATGTTAACCACGCTCGTATCGAGCACGATTACATCATACTTTGATAGCCTTTCCTTCAGCGCAGTATCAAAGTCTCGCTTCAGTTCACTTCTTTGAGTAATAGATTGTTCGGCGGTTCTCAGTGCAGCGGCTGTTTTAAATGCTTCTTGCGTCTGAGGAGCAATAATTTTTGAGACTATATTCTCCAAAGTTCCTTGAGTCCTTCTGATCTCCACTATTTTCTCAGGATCGAGGCGAAAATTGATCGCAAAACTAGCATTTAAATCCTGAAGGTCTTTAGTAGCACTTTGGGCGGGAACTTCAAATTTTTGCACTGTTACATCGTACACATCTACCTTGGATATTAGCGGGGGTCTGAGGTGAAACCCCTCTAACAATGCTCCATCTGTGGCTTTTCCTAAAACGCTGACCACCCCTGCTTCCCCTGGATTGATGACGACAAAAGAGTTTAAACCGATGAGTAGCGCGCCTACTAATAGAATCCCAGCGATTGCTGATGATATGCTCTGAAAACTTTGATTTTTCAACTTACACGCTCCTTTGTTCTCATTCCATTATAATGGTTAAATAGATTCGGTCGCCTTTAAATTCTAAAATCTAAAATTACAATCTAAAATGGATGGGGTTGCCTCTGAAATCTCAAATCTAAAATGGATGGGCTGATGCTCAAAATTGTTAAATATCCTAGAACTTATCACATCGAAGGTTCGCGTTTCCAACCAGGCGATGAAGACCTCGACAGCGTGCCATTTAGCGCCCTGATCGATCGCCCGACAGTGATTGAAGAAAAGGTAGACGGCGCTAATACAGGCATCAGCTTCGCACCAGATGGACAAATGCTGCTGCAAAGTCGCGGCCACTATCTCACCGGTGGACCGAGGGAAAAACATTTTAACTTATTCAAACAGTGGGCATTCAGTCTTAGCGGAACCCTGGGAGAAGTGCTGGGAAATCGCTACATTCTTTACGGCGAATGGCTTTATGCCAAACACACTGTTTTTTATGATTTTTTGCCGCACTATTTTATGGAATACGACGTGCTGGACTTAGAAACCAGTCAATTTCTGAGTACAGAATCTCGCCGCCAGTTGTTAAGCGGCCTGCCGTTGGTGTCCGTTCCCGTGCTGTTTTCGGGAGTGCTGAAATCTCCGAAGCAAATGATGCAGTTTATGGGGAAATCTAATTTTATTCAACCCGGACATTTGGATCGATTGCGTTTGTACTGCGGGGAATTGGGATTAGATGAAGAACGATGTTTGAAAGAGACTGACCAGAGCGAGATTATGGAAGGTTTGTATATTAAAATTGAGGAAGATGGAATTGTCAAGGCGCGTTACAAATACGTGCGCGCCAGCTTTTTGACGGCTATTAAGAATGCCGAAGGACATTGGCTAAATCGCCCAATCATACCCAATATTCTGCGTCCAGACACCGATTTATTTAAATTTAATTAACCAGCAGGTGAATTTATGAATACACTGTTATCGCCCTTGCCAACGTGGACTTTTCCCTTTTGTCCTCAACCGCCCGATTGGTTCCTGGATTGGGAGGGTATTCAAAATCATTTCGACTGGATTGACAGCCTTAAAGGATGTCAGCAAGACGCGATTTACCACGCCGAAGGAGATGTTTTTATTCACACCAAAATGGTCTGCGAAGCCTTAATCTCATCCCCAAATTGGCGGCAATTACCCGTGCAAGAACGCTCGATACTTTTTGCGGCCGCTTTGCTGCACGATGTCGCCAAACCAGCCTTTACAAAAATAGAAGCCGACGGCAGAATTAGCTCAAAAGGTCACGCCCGCCAAGGTGCGAGAATGGTCAGACAAATTTTATCTCAATTCGAGCCGCCAGTGCAGTTTGAGATTCGCGAAACAGTGGTGGCGATCGTCAAATTCGGCAGTTTACCCATCTGGCTGATCGACAAACCCAACCCGCAGCAGTCTGTAATTAAAGTTAGTCAAGTTGTCCGCTGCGATTTTCTCGCACTTTTAGCCGAAGCAGACGTGCGCGGCCGACAGTGTAGCGACAAACAAGAACTTCTCGAGAAAATAGAACTATTTCGGGAGTTTTGTCAAGAAAATAATTGTTGGGATTCTCCCCGACAATTCCCATCAGCACACAGCCGATTTATCTACTTCCGCAAAGAGAACGGAAATCCCGATTACGAAGCATTTGACGATACTCGATGCGAAGTAATCTTGATGTCTGGCTTGCCGGCAAGCGGTAAAGATTATTGGATTCGGGAAAATCTTCCAGATTTGCCGGTAATCTCGCTGGATGCACTGCGAAAAGAGATGAATGTCCCTCCAGACGAAACCCCGGGAAATGTGGTGACAGCCGCCAAAAAAAGAGCGCGCGAATACATGAATGAGGGGCGTTCTTTTGTGTGGAACGCCACGAATACAACTAAACAAATGCGGCAGCAATTAATTGATTTTTTTGCTGCTTATCAAGCGCGAGTTCGCATTGTTTATCTAGAAGTACCTCTAGAAGAAATATTGCAGCGGAATCGATCGCGCACAGTAACAGTACCGGAAGCAGTCATTCGCAAGTTAGCTGCGCGACTGGATATTCCCGATATCACAGAAGCGCATCAAGTTGAGTGGATAGTACCCGATCCGGCTACTTTAGGGGCTATTCCCCATAGTTAGCCGTATTACTTCAACGCGCTACCAATTCCTTTTTCCCTAAAATAGAATCGTCATAATGCGCCAACAAATCAGCAGGGTGATCGTAAATTTCCGCAGCATTTGCCAGCGAAGCATCATCGAAACCTCCGCACCGAAAAGCAATTACTGGCACCCCGCACTTGCCCGCAGCTTCGATATCGTAAGGAGTATCAGCTAACATCACAGTCTGACTTGCTTCCATCTGCAATTTGCTCAAAGCAGCTTCCACAATATCCGGTTCCGGTTTAGAAGCTTCTGCATCACTCGATGTCGCCGCTTGCGCTTGATCCAATAAATCGTCAACTTGTGCAGCTTTCAGCAAACCGGAAAGTTCTTCGGTGGTAGCTGAAGTAGCAATAATTAGCCGCAATCCTTCTTGCTGCATTTTTAACAGCAAATCCCGCGAACCGGGGGTTGGAGAAAGCTCAGGAGAAAAGCGGTTAATAATCAGTTCTTTACGCCGCTGTGCAATCTTTTTCCCGTCGCCTTCTTCGTCGGAAAGTTCTGATACCATTTTGGGTATAACTTTGTCGCCTCCCATGCCAATTAGCGGGCGAACTTTCTCAAACGGCACCTCGTAGCCGTAAGCGGCAAATGCCTCTACCCAAGCTTGAGCGTGGGCGTCATTGCTGAGCGTCAGAGTACCGTCAATATCGAGAATTACTGCTTGCAATTGCATAACTTATTTGTGGTTAGTTATTAGACTTCTTGTCAAAACCTGGTTTGTAGTAAGGACTGAATTCCTTAACTAACTAATTAGCCAATTAGCGAGTAAAGTTCTTACCACTAACCTTGGGTTAGTAGTAAGAACTTTAGTTTGTGTTAGGTTGGGAGTAAGCACTTTAGTCCTTAATTATTTAATTAGTCAATGGTGGACTGGCAAGCTTACTATTAAGTTTTTGATTGCCTATTTCATGCCCGTGCCGTGCAATTTGGGTTCGGGCGGCGGCGGTACTGGTTCTGGCCCTAACGGTTGGGGATTGGCTACATATTCAAACTCGCCTTTGCCGTCCATTGATTTGCCTTTCGCCCAGCGTCCCTCGCTACTTTCGGAACCTTCAGAATGATTCCAAAACTGATAAGCAAATTCTGATTTTTCCAACTCCTGCGGGAAGGAACTCGGAACGGGTGTTGTTTCCATTCCCGAACTTTCTAAATCTTCGATCGCCGCCAGCCACAAATTTTGGTGCATCGTGTCGCGGGCGATCATAAAACTCAGGGTGTCTTTCACGCCGGGATCGTTTGACATTTCATACATCCGCACAGCCTGCAATCTTCCTTGCGATTCGGCGTGCAAATTCGAGCGAAAATCTGCTAAAAGATTGCCGCTAGCAACGATATAACGGCCGTTCCAAGGATACCCTACGCTGTCGCTAGGAAGTGCGCCCAAACCCGCTACAATGGCGTGCTGCGGATTCATGCTGTCGGCGATCGCATCTCGCGGGCTGTTTCCACCCATCACAGCACCCACCACTGCATCCTTGAAACCTTCTTCTTGCATAGATACAGGAGCTTTATCTAACAAGTGAGCAATCATAGTTGCTAGCATCTCGATATGCCCGATTTCTTCTGTACCGACATCAAGCAGCATATCGCGATATTTAGCTGGACCTCGGCAGTTCCAACCTTGAAATAGGTACTGCATCATCACGGTCATTTCGCCAAATGTACCGCCAATTAGTTCTTGTATTTTCTTGGCGTAAACGGCATCTGGCTTTTCTGGTCTTTTGTAATACTGTAGTGGCTTCTTATGGTAAAACATGGAGAATTCCTACCAGAGGTTTTTGATCGACTTTCCTTATTTGTAACGCTGCCACTGAGGGAGGGAATCAGCTTTTAGTCATAAAGAAATTCAATCAAATCCGGTTATTTCTATCACTTTGGTTTAATGCGGTTTCTCGCGCCCGCGAACTAAAGACCATATTAAATTTGGTCGATCGTACATTCTATTTAAACAAACACAGCGCTGTGTCCTCCGGGTGTCAAAAAACACGTCAAAACCGCCCTCCTGCAGGGGGTTTAGCCCCTATCGGAGAGCGGTTTTTTGGGTTTAGCGGACACCTATGTGTGGTGTCCATCCCCCTAGCTTCGAGTCCCCCCCTTGTTAAGCGGGATTGGGAGAATCAGTTGAATCAATGAGTTTGATAATTTTCCTCAGTCCAACAGCGCGGTAGAGCTTCACCGGAAGGAAACACTAAATTACTCTTGGGAAAAGTTGCTGTCTCTTGCTCTTCTTGACCAGCTTGATTTTTTCCCGGCACTTCATTTTTTGTAGGGCTGAGTAAAGCCTCTACATCGAGGATTTCTATCAAGTCGCCTGATTCTTTTTCTTGTAAAAGCATGGTTTTTCCTTGAAGGGTAAATGCGAGTTAGGGTTTGAGGACAACTTTGATACAGTTGTCTTTTTTGTTGAGGAAAATCTCGTAGGCGTGGGGCGCTTCATCCAACTTCATTCGGTGCGTAATTACGAATGACGGGTCAATTTCGCCTTTTTGAACGCGATCGAGCAAAGGCCGCAAATAGCGGTGAACGTGCGTCTGTCCCATTTTCAGGGTCAAGCCTTTGTTGAAAGCTGCACCTAAGGGCACTTTGTCTACGAAGCCGCCGTAAACGCCGGGAATTGAGACTGTGCCACCTTTGCGGCAAGCTACGATCACTTGTCGCAGGGCGGTGGGTCGATCGGTCTCCAAGCGCACGGCTTGCTTGGCTTTGTCGTACAAAGCGTCGAGACCGGTGCCGTGGGCTTCCATCCCCACCGCGTCGATGCAGGAGTCGGGCCCGCGTCCCCCCGTCATTTCGGTGACGGCTTCCCCAGCGTCCATTTCTTCGTAGTTGATGATTTCAGCTTTGGCCGCGGCCGCCATTTGCAAGCGTTCCGGTACGCGGTCGATCGCAATTACTCGCTCGGCCCCCAGCATAAACGCGCTTCTGATCGCAAATTGTCCGACCGGCCCGCATCCCCAAACAGCTACAGTATCCCCCGGCTGAATGTTGCAGTTTTCGGCCGCCATGTAACCGGTAGGAAATATATCGGTGAGGAACAATACTTGTTCGTCCGAAAGTCCGTCGGGAATTTTTAAAGGGCCGACATCTGCAAACGGAACCCGCGCATATTCTGCTTGACCTCCTGCATAGCCGCCCGTTAAATGCGAGAAGCCAAACAGTCCTGCAGGCGAATGACCGTAGAGTTTTTCAGCCAATCCTGCATTGGGGTTGGAGTTGTCGCACAGCGACCACAAATCGCGGTTGCAAAAGAAGCAACTGCCGCAAGAAATAGTAAAAGGAATGACGATGCGATCGCCCTTTTTTAAGTTCTTGACTTCGCTGCCGAGTTCGACTACTTCCCCCATGAATTCGTGCCCCATGATGTCACCCGATTGCATTGTCGGGATGAAGCCATTGTAGAGGTGCAAATCCGAGCCGCAGATTGCTGTAGACGTTATTTTAACTATTGCATCGCGCGGATTGATAATTGTTGGGTCTGGTACATTATCAACGCGCACATCATTTGCTCCGTGCCAGCAAAGAGCTTTCATTATTTTTTTCCTCTAGTTAACTACTAGCTAGCAAATTTTTGATTCTAAATCTTACCTTTACTAAGCTGATAAATTACTCGCTTGGATGTTTTTAATTTTAAGCATATAAAATATATATTCTCTCTATCCGAGGTATAATTTATAAATCTATCTTCCGGCTGTTTTCAATACCAAAAATGTAAAGTTTATCCTCCAACTAAAGTGCGGGAGATTTCCCATTGTTCTGTTAACCACCAACATTTATAGCAACCACGCCCGACGGTTAGGACGCTCTTAATTGCTGAAATCCTTGCTTCTTCCTTCTTCCTTCTTCCTTCTGCCATAACAGCTAACAGCGAGATGGATGAGATTGTTTTTGTCGATCGCCGAGCGCTCCCCTCTCACAAGTGATAAAAATTTCGCCCTTAACCTCACTACAGCGGTTCTAATACCTCACATGAGATAAGTAGCGACCTAAAAATTCTCAACTAAAAGCGGGTTTATCGATTATTAAGTAGGGTGCGTGATTTTTGTATAGCTCAACACTCTTTCCCAATATTGAGAATCACGCACCCTGCTTAAGGAGGATTAATCGTCAAATATTGTATATTAGTTAGAGCTAAAAGCCGAGCTTGCGCTAAAGTTGTTAAAGATTAAAATTTATCGATCGCCTTTTATGCCTTACACTGCATCTACCCCAACAGACCCCAATCAAGCCAACATCCGCAATGCCGACCACCGCCTACTAGAATTCACCAAGCTAACTCCGATGATGCAGCGGTATGTGGAAGTGAAAGAACAGTATCCCCACGCACTTTTATTGTTTCGAGTCGGAGATTTCTTTGAGTGTTTTTTCCAAGATGCAGTTACGATTTCGCGGGAATTAGAACTTGTTTGTACGAGTAAAGAAAGCGGCAAAGAAATCGGCAGAGTGCCGATGACAGGAGTGCCGCACCACGCCCTCGATCGCTACACGTCAATGTTAGTAGAAAAAGGCTATGCTGTGGTAGTTTGCGATCAAGTTGAAGATGCCTCAATTGCCGCTAAAGAAGGCCGCCAAGTCAAACGCGAAATTACCCGCATTCTCACTCCCGGAACTTTGACTGATGACGGAATGCTCAAACCAAGACAAAATAATTTTTTAGCCGCAGTCGTCATTGCTGGGGAACATTGGGGATTGGCTTATACAGATATTTCTACGGGAGAATTCGTCACTACCCAAGCAGATAGTTTAGAACAATTAACCCTAGAATTACTGCGTTTGCAGCCTTCGGAAGTCTTGGTACCGACTAATGCGCCGGATTTGGTGACTATGTTGAGACCCGGAGAGAAATCAGAGCATTTACCCGAGTGTTTGCCGAATTCGTTTTGCTATTCTTTGCGATCGCAAATTCCGTTTAGTTTGTCCGAAGCAAAACAGAGAATCCTGCAAAAGTTCAAAGTGCGATCGCTCGAAGGCATGGGATGCGCGCACCTTTCCCTCGCAGTGCGCGCCGCCGGCGGTTTGTTGCAATATCTCGAAGAAACTCAAAAGGAAAAAGCAGTTTCTTTGCAAAGATTGCACACTTACACTCTCACCGATTTTCTCATCCTCGACTACCAAACCCGCCGCAATCTCGAAATTACTCAAACAGTGAGAGATGGGGTTTTTCACGGTTCGCTGCTGTGGGCTATCGACAAAACCAGCACCGCAATGGGAGGCCGCGCTTTGCGCCGCTGGGTGCTGCAACCTTTGCTCAGCATTAAAGGCATTGGCGCCCGACACGACACGATTCAAGAATTAGTAGAAAATAACGCCCTGCGCCAAGATTTGCAGCAGTTGCTGCGCCAAATTTACGACATCGAAAGACTGACAGGCCGCGCCGGTTCTGGAACAGCTAGCGCGCGGGATTTGGTCGCTTTAGCTGATTCTCTCGGAAAACTGCCGGCATTAGCCTCGATCGCAGCCCAAGGGATCTCGCCCTATTTGAAAGCGCTGCAAAATGTACCGCCAATTTTAGAAGAATTAGCAAATAAAATTCACGCTCATTTAGTTGATGAACCGCCGATTCATTTAAAAGAAGGAGGTTTGATTCGATCAGGAATCAATCCGATGCTAGATGAAATGCGCCAAACTGCATCATCCGACCAAGAATGGATTGCAAATTTAGAAGCAACAGAGAGAAAACGTACCGGAATTTCTAATTTAAAAGTAGGCTACAATAAAGCTTTCGGCTATTACATCAGCATTACCAAATCTAAAGTAGACCAAGTGCCGAAGGACTACACCCGCAAGCAAACTCTCACCAATGAAGAACGCTACAGCACTGAAGAATTAAAAGAAAGGGAAGTGCGAATTCTGACAGCGCGGGAAGATTTAAATCAATTGGAATACGATATTTTTGCTCAAGTGCGATCGGAGGTAGGAGAACACGCGGAAATTATTCGCAACGTTTCCCGCGCCGTGGCGGCGGCCGATGTTTTGTGCGGTTTGGCAGAAGTAGCAGTTTACCAGAATTACTGCCGCCCGAGTATGACAGAAAGTCGGGAAATTAAAATTATTGAAGGTTGTCATCCTGTGGTGGAAAAGTCTTTGCCGCCGGGATTTTTTGTACCTAATTCGGCTTTTTTGGGTCGGGAAGAATCGTTAAACCGCCCAGATTTAATTATTTTAACCGGGCCGAATGCTAGCGGGAAAAGCTGCTACTTGCGGCAGGTGGGTTTGATCCAGTTAATGGCGCAGATGGGTAGTTTTGTGCCGGCGAAAGCGGCGAGTTTGGGAATTTGCGATCGCATTTTTACCCGCGTCGGCGCAGTAGACGATTTGGCAACCGGTCAGTCTACGTTTATGGTGGAAATGAACGAAACTGCAAATATTCTCAATCACGCCACGCCGCAATCATTGGTTTTGTTAGATGAAATTGGCAGGGGAACGGCGACGTTTGACGGACTTTCTATTGCTTGGTCTGTGGCCGAATATTTAGCAACTGAGATTCGGGCGCGGACAATTTTTGCGACTCACTATCACGAGTTAAATGAGTTAGCTTCTATTTTAGATAATGTCGCAAATTATCAGGTGACAGTGAAAGAATTGCCGGATCAAATCGTATTTTTGCACCAAGTTCAGCCGGGAGGTGCTGACAAATCTTACGGAATTGAAGCGGGCAGATTAGCTGGTTTACCGCCGTCGGTGATAGACAGGGCGAGACAGGTGATGAAGCAGATTGAGAAACATAGCAAAATTGCGATCGGGCTGCGGAAAGGTGTTAAAAAAGATGGTAAAAAAGAGTGTGAGGGCGAACAGTTGGATATTTTTGATGATTGAAATTTCCGGTGGTAAAAAAAGTTTGTAGTAACTTCTATATTGCACCATTTTTAATAAGTCTTTCAGGGGCGGGCAAGATGCCCACCCCACAAGAAAATTTAATTTTTGTGGCACAGGCATCCTGCCTGTTCTTGAGCATGGTGCAAGATCTCAGTTACTACTTTTACTACAAACCAGGAACTCTCCAGCAACTCTAACGCCCATTTTGCAACTTTCTTACCTCTTTGTGCACGCTCATCCCAATTTCTAGCGCCTCATTTAGCAATCGCCCGTATTCAGTCGCCCGATCGCTCACATCCAGCGCCATCAAAGCAGCCAAATTACTTTCAATATTAGCAAATAGCTCGTAACGGCGGCCGATAAATTGCTGATTTTCCCTAAGAATCCTTTCTGTTTTCAAAGCACAGACTAAACTTTCTCTAGTAATTTTTAATGCTTCAATTGCATCTCCTCGCTTAATTAAATTGGCTTGTAAATTGCCAGCAGCCGTTAGGCGATCGATAATATCTAAAGCCTGAATTACCTCATGATACTTCTCAACTTCATCCAGCAGACCCGCCAGCGTTGCCAGAGGCTTGGCCTTAACCCATTTATAGACATTCCAAGCAAGAGTAATCGCCAGCGACAAACCCAAAGTTATTTGTAAAACCCGGACAAATATTTCAGCATCGCTAAATGAACCAACATTATGTTTATTAGCCAGTAAAGCAACAGGCAGCGAAAAAACTAATGTCACACAAAATATCAGCAACTCATTCAACAAAAGAGAAAACAGCTTTTTGCCGTCCCGGAGTGCCGCAGGTCGGTAAAAATCCGCTGCAAAACCGTCGCTCAAAGCTATTCCGCTCAAATCCTCCAACTCCTTCTCAGGAATTTTTAACTCATCCAAATCCGCTTGTATCACTCTTTAAAATCTCCTTAAATTGGGATTAATTACGATCCTCCCAGAGACATAATTGATTGCCACAGACTCATATAAAAATTGCTGTCTCGGTTTCGGAACAGTTGAAAAGCTTGTCCCGGTGCGCCAAAAAACGGTCTTAGCGTCCATCCCAATTGACTGCCAACAAACGCATAAAGTCCCAACCAGAAGCGCAAAATATTTAACCTGATGTCTTTGCCTTCCGCATCTTGTTCTGAAAGAAAGTGCATTCCTTGATAAATGAAACTTACTCCCAAAAATCCTGTGATTGCCATGATAGCAACATTCAGCACCAGATAAAAATTGTAATTGGTACTGCTTATGAGGAAAAACAAACTAACAGGTGCAAATCCAAACAGCAAAACGCTAATCATCGCCATCGCTGTCATCAACAATGTCAAATACTGCTCAAAAGTTCGTTTTGAACCAAACATGACATTAAAAAAGTAAAGTGTGGGAAAGCAGATAATCAGCGTCAGCAAGTAAAGTGCTGGCAACTTAATTGCTGAAACCAGACATTGCATCCACGTACTAGATGCACCTAATATCGCTCCGTAAATGCCAAAAAATAGGGTACTAGAAATCAACAAACCGAAAATTTTAGATTTGAGCTTGACACCTTGGCGAATTTCTTCGAGAAACTGTTGCCGTTCCCGCAGCAAATACATTACTACTGAAAAATATTTCACGGGCCCTCCTTGTGACTGATGCGACTCCGAATCAGTCATAACTCAAGCTGAGTTCGATTGGCAATCTTGCCAAATCAGGGCACTCTATGTTAACTAATTATTCTTGTAGAGACAGGACTTACACAGAACCTAATTATGTAGGGTGCTCTTGGGCCGCGCACCTTACCGCTATTGACTATCGGCTGGATATTTCTAGTCAAATTCTAGTCACATTGTCTCCAAATTCTATCCAAAAAGGTCATGTGATAGTCATTTTGTAGTCATGTGATAGTCATTTGATAGTCACTTTGAGCCCCGACTCAGCCGTATTCTGGGCAATAAAAAACCTCAAACCGTTGATTTCTCGTTGGTTTGAGGTTTTTTAGAGAAGTAAGCGGGCAGCGGGAATCGAACCCGCATAGTTAGCTTGGAAGGCTAAAGTTTTACCACTAAACTATGCCCGCGCACAGAAACTAAACATACCACAAGTCTCTGGGGATTGCAATAGGCCTGTGCAAAATTTTTGAATACCTCCCTCACAGTGGCTGAATAGGGACTTGCGGCCCGATCGCCCCCTAGCCCCAAAAATCCCCGTCTCCCATGCTGCGTAAGACTTTACGGGTGGAAATAATCGTAAATTTGCTGCGCCCGACGCGGGCCAATCCCAGAAACTTCTGCCAACTGTTCGGGAGTCGCTAAACGGAGGTAGTCGATCGACCGAAAATGTGCCAACAATTGTTTTTGTCGGTGGTGTCCCAATCCGGGAATTTCATCAAGGCGCGATCGCTTCATTCTCTCGCTTCTGCGATCCCGGTGAAAACTCACAGCAAATCGGTGGGCCTCATCCCGCACCCGGCGCAATAATTGTACGCCCGGTTGCTCAGAATTAGTTTGCAGCGGCAAAGATTCCCCCGGCAAAAATATCTCCTCTCGCTGCTTTGCCAAACTGACAACGCGCAACTCTTCTAGCAAATTCATTTCCCGCAAAACAGCCACAACTGCTGACAGTTGACCTTTGCCGCCATCTATCATAATTAAGTCGGGTTTGTCGGAAATAGTATGAGAAACCGAGGATAAATTGCTGATTTCTGCCGAGTCTTCTAAATCGCTAAATCCATCTTCCATCTTGCCTGTTTCTTCTTCCTTCAATCCTCGGAATCGGCGACCGATAACTTCTGCTAAACTAGCAAAATCATCAGAATGACCCGATTTAATTTCAGGATTTTTAATTTTGTAGTGGCGGTAGTGCTGGTTGGCGGGCAAACCGTCAATAAATACGACGCGGGAAGCTACGGCGTCAGAACCTTGAATGTGAGAAATATCGTAACCTTCAATGCGGCGAGGAACTTCTGGCAAATCGAGAATTTCTGCTAAATCTTCCATTGCTTGAGAATTGCGATCGCTCAATCTTTGCATTCTCGCCAATTCATACTCAGCGTTGCGTTCCACCATCTCAATCAACTCAGCCTTAGTTTGCCGCTGCGGCGTCAAAATCGTAACTTTGCGCCCCTTACGGTTGCTCAACCAATCGGCTAATATTTCCGCTTCTGGCAATTCGTACTGCACTGAAATTTCGCTGGGAATTTCTACGGATTCGACATTTTGATAGTGTTCTTCCAACACCCGCTGCAAAATCGCTCCGGCCTCTACCCCCCCTCGTTCCCCCCCTTGCCCAGGAGGGGAGGAAAGAGAAAGTTGAGATAACTCTTGATCCCCCTTGGCAAGGGGGGGTTGGGAGGGTATTTCCGCCATAAATCCCAATCTTCCGACCAATTGACCGGCCCGAATTTGGAACAATTGGACGCAAGCGTGCTGGGTGTCGGCCGCAAGTGCGATCGCATCTCTAGAAACCGTATCGTCGGGCAAAGATACTTTTTGACCCGCACTCAACGACTGCAAACCCTTAATTTGGTCGCGAATACGCGCCGCCGTTTCAAAGTTTAAATCTTCCGCCGCTTGTTCCATTTGCGGCGCTAACAAATCGAGTAATTCCTCAGTCCTTCCCTGGAAAATCATCGCTACTTTTTGGATGATTTTTCGATATTCTTCCGGCGAAGTTAACCCTTGACAAACACCAACGCAGCGGCCGATGTCGTAATTCAAACAGGGACGGTCTTTAAACAGCGGTTGAGGGCGCTGCCGCAGCGGGAAAATTCGCTTAATTAAATGTAGCGTACTCCGCAGCGCCCCTGTATCGACGTAAGGGCCGTAATAGCGGTCTTTTGCACTACCTGCGCGGCGCTTGCGGGTGATAAAAATGCGCGGGTATTCCTCCGACCAAGTTATGCACAAATAAGGATATTTTTTATCATCTTTGAGGAGGACATTAAAGTAAGGTTGGTGCTGTTTTACGAGGTTTGCTTCTAACGCTAAAGCTTCTGCTTCGGTGTCGGTGGCGATGAATTCAATTTCGCGCACTTGCTGCACCATCATCGCGATGCGGGGACTGAGATTTTGGCTTTCGCGGAAGTAGGAACGGACGCGGTTTCGGAGTTTTTTGGATTTGCCGATGTAAAGGATGCGATCGCTCTCATCGCGCATTAAATATACACCAGGAACCGCCGGGATTTCTTTGAGGCGACTTTCTAGGCGTTCCGAGTCTTTAACTAACGGCAGAGTTTTTGTGGATGGCATTGCAAGCTATCTCAGCAAAATTGAGACTGATTGTACACTCTTTTATTTTACCTTAATTATGTCTATTTTGACGGCTGCTACCGTCGCCAAACCCACCGATAAAACAGGAAAATCACTTACAATATCTGAGATAAAAACTTGCGGGTGCGTTCTTCCTTCGGGTTCTGAAAAAACTCTTCTGGTTGGGCTTCTTCGACTAAAACACCGCCATCCATCAATACAATGCGATCGGCAACTTCGCGCGCAAACCCGACTTCGTGAGTTACCACTACCATTGTAATTCCTGTTTGAGCCAAATTTCGCATTACATCTAACACTTCCCGCACCATCTCCGGGTCTAATGCTGATGTCGGTTCATCAAACAGCATGATTTTAGGCTGCATGGCTAGAGAACGTGCAATAGCGACCCGCTGCTGCTGTCCTCCAGACAACTGTCCGGGATATTTTTTTGCTTGTTCCAAAATTCCAACTCTTTCTAACAGTTGCATCGCCACTTCTTCAGCTTTTTTCTTGGGCCAGCGGCGCACCCATACTGGCGCTAGCATGACGTTTTGCAAGACTGATAAGTGGGGAAACAGGTTAAATTGCTGAAACACCATTCCTACTTCGCGGCGAATTGTCTCGATGTTGCGTAAGTCGTGGGAAAGTTCGATTCCGTCGATCATAATTTTACCTTGTTGGTATTCTTCTAAGGCGTTGAATGTGCGAATAAACGTCGATTTTCCCGAACCAGAGGGCCCCATCACGACAACGACTTCACCTCGGTTTACGGTCATGCTGACACCTCGCAGTACGTGAAATTGTCCGTACCATTTGTGGACGTTTTCTGCTACGATTACTTGTTCGGGGGCTGTTAGTTTAGTTTCCATAATATTTTTTTATTTTTTAACCGCAGATGAAGGCAGATGAACGCTGATGAAGGCAGATGAAATTTGAGGATTTTTTAGCGCTGGCCTACCCCTAATGTTCGCTCTATTTTGCGGCTGGCTAGGGACATTGAGTAGCAAAATATCCAATAAATGATGCCTACGAATATGTAAACTTCGGCGTACCTGCCAATATAGGAGGGATTTGCTAAAACTGCGCGGGATATTCCGATTAATTCTAACATTCCGAATAGAGATAGCAGGGATGTATCCATGAATAATCCGATGAATTGACCGCCGATCGCCGGAATGACTATTCGCAGTGCTTGAGGCAGTACAATGAGAATTGTGAGTAAGGGTGTATTGAGTCCGATCGACCTCGCTGCTTCTATTTGTCCCCTGGGCACGGCCTGCAAGCCACCGCGCACGTTTTCCGCCAAGTAAGCTGCACTAAATAACGTTAATCCAGCAATTGCTCTAATCACTCTATCCAATTTCGGATATTCGGGCGGCAAGAAGAGTTGCAGCATCACTTGACCTAAAAATAAAATGCCAATTAATGGTAAACCGCGAATAATTTCAATGTATAAGGTTGATAACAGTCTCACAACGGGCAAAGAACTTTGTCGGCCGAGTGCTAGCAATACTCCTAAAGGAAAGGAAAGCACAATACTAATAACTGCTAAAAACAGCGTCAATACTAAACCGCCCCAATCATTTGTTGACACTTCTGTCAAACCTAACCCCCCTTTAATTAGCCACAAAATTATGGGGAAGGAAAGAGCCCAAACTGCTGGCATCCAGCTAACCCCCCCCAACCCCCCCTTGCTAAGGGGGGGCGAGGGGGGGTTGGGGTGAATTTTCCTGCCGATGGCATAGCTGGCGGCGGCTGCGATAATAATTCCTAAGAGGTAGAGGCGAGAGGTTAGGTCGATCGGCGAAATGACCGCACCCACAACCGCAGCACCGAGTATAATTAGTAAAGGCGGATTCCAAAGACGTTCTTGCCGCTGAATGTTTCCCCAAGTTAATCCTCCCAACAAGGCAATTATGGCCGTTACTATCCACAATCGCCAGTAGGATTCGCTGGGAAATCTGCCGACAAAAAATAGCGGCAAGTTGGCTTCTAACACGTGCCATTGAGCTTTTGTTGTTGCCCAAACAATAATTCCTTTAATAGTTTGGAAGGCGATAATGAGGCAAACTACTGTCAGAATGCTGTTGTACCAGGTACTAAATAAATTTTTGCGCGCCCAATTCCAAGGGGTAGGCGATTCGGTGGCTGGGGGCGGTAATATGGGGACAGTTTCCATATAGCGGTTTTCAATCCTATGACGTAGAGTAACAACCAGTTATTTTATTAACCCGCGTAGGCGGGTTTTGTTTGTGTAGACGCGATTTCCAATTGCCAAGGCTAAAAAAAATCTTATTTTCGCCGATTTATCCAATCTTCTCCACCTGGTAACTGACTTAAATGCTGGGCTAACACTGCGGGTAAATCTTTGGCGGAATGGATATAAGTCAAGTTCAATAACCTCACAGCGGTTTGAATAATCAGGTTTCTATCCATCATCTCTGCAAGTTGAAATTGAGTATAAACACCATTCAATACTTCCTCCGCAGCCTCTGCAATCGCATCCTCAATCACCTCCTCCTCTATAAAACTCTCCCATTCATCAGAATTGATGTAATAAGATGTTTTATTATCTTTAATATTTGCCTTTTTAATTTCTCTGATTGCATTGCGAATCGAACTTGCCCAAGAACCAGTTAATCGCTGTTCAACTTGATTTTTAATCAAGTGAATCAGCAAAACATTTAAAAAAGATTGGATTTGTCGCAAAATTGCCTGTTTGCTCATTCCATCTAACTCATCGACAATTGCCAAAGCATCTGTATACCTTCCTTCCAATATGCTAGTTCTAAGATCGATTAATTCTTGTGTCATTTGATTCTCCTTAAATTTGATAGTGGTCAACCAAAGATAGTTATTGGTTATCGGGTATTAATTATTAATGACACTAGCTAAAATGCCTAAAATTTTATTAACATCTCGGAGGTAATACTCTGTTAAATCTATTTCAATTACTTGGTCTTTTAATTTTAGAAATCTCCAGTTAGTACCGCTAGTAACAGCGCCAAAAATCGCAGGAATATCGTTGCCTTCACGTTCATTAAATATTCTAGCGCCTAGCATTTCTGCTACGCACTGTCCCAATCCGCCATTGATATTTTCCTTTTTGGCTTCTACAATGATAATTACTGGTGCGGTAAGAATTAATAATTCTGGAGAACGACTAATCAGAAAATCGCAATTTCCATTTAATCCTTTTTCGGGATCGATTGTAAAGTCGATTCCTGAAAAAAAGCTAATTTCCGAATTTAACTGTTTTCTCAGTTCGATCAAAATTGGTGCAATAATCATTTCGGAGCGAGCTTTTTCAGTATTACTGCTAATAGCTAAGGGCACAGTATATTGAAGGGTTTCTACTAAAAAATTACTACTTTCTAACTCTGGGATAGCAGAAAACATATTAACTGCATCTAAAAGTTTAAGTTCAAAAGTTTTAGATACTTTTGCTAAACTAAAATCACTGTATGCCATTTTATTCTCCTTTAATCTTACATCAAAAAAATCAACTATTCAGCAGTTACCTTTCCTTGATTTGTACGGTTTTATTGTACCAATTCATGAACAGAGAAACTATCAAACTAATTGTTAGGTATGTTACCATGATAATTAACATTGCTTCGATCGCCCGACCGGTCTGATTCAACGTCGGAGACCCCACAACAAAATAAACGTCGGGATAAGCAACCGCAACCGCTAAACTCGAATTCTTAGCTAAATTCAGATACTGACTGGTTAAAGGCGGCACAATCACCCGCAAAGCTTGCGGCAAAATTACCATCCGCATCATTGTTCCAGACTTCAGCCCCAAAGACTTTCCCGCTTCCCACTGGCCTCTCGATACTGATTGAATTCCGGCCCGGACAATTTCTGCAATGTAACTGCCAGTATACAAGCTGAGTCCTGTCACCAGGGCGGCAAATTCTGGAGTTAATTTTAATCCTCCTTCGAGCTGCAATTCTGGTGTCAGGCGGGGGAAATCTAGACGATAAGGCAGATTTTTGGTGATAATAAAAGCTAAGATTGCACTCAGCCCGATCGCACCTAGAGCCCAAAACAACTGTCTTCCCGGCTTAGCTTCTTCCAACATCACCCGCGCCCGCCACATCCACAGCCCCGCCGCCGCCAAAACTCCGACTGTTAGCAAAATCAACCAAATCTCAAAACCCGGCAAAGCCACCGGCCAAGGTACAGCAATGCCGCGATTTGTCAAGTAAATCGGCCCCCTCATCTGCTGATTGTCTTCCAGTTTTGGCAGGGAAATGAAAACTGCAAAATACCAGAAAAATAATTGCAGCAATAACGGCGTATTTCGCAAAATTTCCACATACAAACCAGCCAAACTCCGCAGCAGCCAATTGTCGGAAAGGCGCGCAATTCCTACAGTCAAACCCGCAACTGTTGCGAAAATAATGCCGAGACCCATCACCCGCAGCGAGTTGATTAAACCCACAAAATAAGCTTGTCTGTAAGTGTTTTCTGGACTGTAAGGAATCACGCTTTCGCCGATGTCAAAAGATGCTTGGGAATTAAGAAAATCAAATCCAAACGCAATCCCCAGTTGCGAGTAATTGGCACTGAGATTGTCCCAAAGAATCGCGATAACAACTATTACTAAAATTAGGGCGATCGCCTGTCCGGCTATTTTCCAGAAGCGATCGTCCCGCAGCAGTTTTGAGATATCTTTAAATTTGGGCAATTTCTGCGATTTGCCCGGTTGAGGTTCTGGGTTCATAACTGTTTAATGTAGAGCGAACTATACCTAACTTTAGCCGGCATAAAATATCTTGTAGGGTACACCTAGAAAGCACCTTAAAAGTCAGGTAAGCGCGGAGTACCTTGCTGTCTAAAATATCTTGTTGGTTAACTGTTAACCGTCAACTGTCAACAGTTAACAGTCAACAGTTAACAGTCAACAGTTAACTAAAATTAGCGGAACGGTGGCGAGTAAAGCAAACCGCCATCTTTCCAGAGTCTGTTTTGACCCCGTTCTAACTTGAGTGTACTTTTGGGCCCGAGGTTGCGATCGTACATTTCTCCGTAATTCCCCACTTTCTTAACAACGCGGACTGCGTAGTCGTTCGGGAGTCCCAAACCTTTACCTAAATCTCCTTCTTTTCCTAGCAAACGTTTGACGTTCGGGTCTGTAGTGCTGGCCACAATTTGGTCTACATTTCCTGAATTAATTCCCAAATCTTCCGCTTCAATCGCCGCGAAAATAATCCATTTCACCGCGTCAGACCATTTAGGATCGCCGCTTTTTACCGCTGGGGCTAACGGTTCTTTTGACATCACGATCGGCAAAACAACATTATTCTCGGAATTCGGCAGAGTTGTCCGCTTCGAGACTAGCTGCGATCGATCGGCAGTAACACCTTGACAGCGACCTTCTTGATAAGTAGCAAAGGTAGCATTCACATCTTCAAACACCACAGGAGTGTATTTAACTCCTAATTTTCGCATTTGGTCGGACAAATTTTGTTCGGTGCTCGTACCTGTCTGCACGCAGATAGATTTGCCCGCAAAATCTTTTAAACTTTTGATGCCGCTGTCTTTTTTGACCATGATGCTTTGAGAGTCATAAAAGATCACCGGGGCAAATTCCAGTCCGGTAGTGCTGTCCCGACTCGCCGTGTAGGTGGTATTTCGGCTGAGAATGTCGATTTCTCCGGCCTGCAAAACTGTAAATCTATCTTTAGCGTTGAGTTTTCGGTACTCGACTTTTTCGGGATCGTCAAATATTGCCGCCGCGACAGCCCTGCACACATCCACATCCAGTCCCGAATATTTGCCTTTTTCGTCTACAAAGCTAAAACCCGGCAGTTCGCCGCTGATGCCACAAATCAGTTTGCCGCGGCTGACAATTGTATCTATCCGGCTGGAACCTTGTTGCGAGTTGCCGCCTGCAGTAGTTGTTGCTGTTGTTTGTCCGGTTTGTGCCGATCGATCCCTACAAGACGCCAACGGTGCCACAAATAACACACTTGCTAGTAGCAGAAATCCCCATTTACGCATAGATTTTAGTAGAACGCTTTCCTGACAATCCTACCTTGTAGCTGTCGAGAACTGTGGCGATCGGCGAACTACAAAAGCCTCCGGCTTCAAATTAGCCGTTCTGCATCCGGTGTTGCACTGCGGCAACTGCACCGACTACCCGCCTGTTTTTTTTTGAGCAAACTGGGAGCCCAGAGTTAGAAACCCGGTTTCCGGCTGGAGGCCTCGTCGTCAAACCCAAGATTTATCCTTGAAACCGGGTTTCTTTTCTGCTTTTTCTGGCCAGCGCAAGGGATCATCGCCTTTCCCTGGAATATTTATCCGATTTTGATTGAATGCGCTCACCGTAGCTCTGGTGCTAGCCGCTGCTCAGCTAAATCGCGGATTAGGGAAAGCCGAGACTGGATGTATTCGTCCAACACATCTGCTTCTTTGCCATTAAGCGCAGAGTTCGTTTTTAACTGCTTTAGCAGCCACTGTACCAAGGTCGCATCGTCTAAATTGACTAACAGAGTAGCTTGGGTGGTCTCAATTAATGACCAGAGTTGGCGTAACATGACTGGAGTCATAAAACCTCGTTGAGCGTAAATACGCACTTAATGGGCGGGCATAGCGAAAAGCTGGTCTTGGTGTCTCAAGCCGATCGACGAAAAGCACCTTCCGGGCGCTCGGCTTAATGATTATTTTATATTTGACCACAATAACTTAATACAGTAGTGTCATAAGTTACAACACACAAGATGTTATAAGAGTTCCCAATTCCTTCACATTGAGATAAATATCTTGATAAAAGATTAAAAATCTTTACACGCGCTCGCTCGCGGGGGCTGCCAAGAGCTGTCCGGGATCGGGCCCGATAGCCCGGTTCAAGAGAAAATTGATTGATTACTCAGTAGCCACAAACTTTTGAACCCCCGCCAGAATTATTTCTAATTCAGCAATGATTTTTGTAGCCCCCTCCAAATCATTAGATTCAGCCCGACTTTGAAGCTGATCTGCCATATCGGGCATTAACCGCACCGCCGCCGTAGCGCTGACACCTTTAATTTGATGAGCGTGGCGGGCGAGTGTCTCCATATCTCCCGAGGCGATCGCCTCCTTAGCAGCTTCTAAATAACTACCAGTATCCACCACAAAAACTTGCAGTATTTCCCGCTCAAACTCTAAATCAGCGCCCGAAATTTCGTGCAAACGTGCCATATCGACTACCGATTCGATATCTGGCTCAGAATTTTGAAGTTCCTCGCCCTTAAACTTGGGAGTTTCAATTTTTAGCTTGGCGGACCAATTTTCTAGTACCGATTTTAACTTTTCAATCGCAATAGGTTTGCTAATATAATCGTCCATGCCCGCCGCCAGACACTTTTCCCGATCGCCCTTCAAAGCATTCGCCGTCATCGCAATCACCACCGTCTTTTGATGCGGCTGCATCTTGCCAGCAGCAACATCTGTCGCTTCTAGGCGGCGCAATTGCAGCGTTGCTTCGTAACCGTCCAAAACCGGCATCTGACAGTCCATCAACACAATGTCATACTTTTTCAGAGCAACCATAGATACAGCCTCTGCACCGTTATTGGCCACATCCGCCGCGCATCCCAAAACTCTGAGTTGATTCAGACCAACTTTTTGATTGATTGGAGTATCTTCAACTAACAAAATCTTTAAACTTGCTAAGTCCCGGTTGTCAATAGCTGAGGCTCGATTGGACGTTGGATTTGCTCGCGGCTCATCAATCAGCGTACTCGGGGCGATCGCATTCGCCAAGCAATCAAATAGTCGGTGAGCTTTCACAGGTTTAGTTAAATAGCCACTAAAACCGCTATCTACCAAGCGTTTCGCCTCTCCAAGCTGAGTCATTGAAGTCAGCACCACCCACTTTGTCTGCTGCATTGCCGGCTCAGAAATCATCAAGCGTTCGAGACTTCCCGCCACCATTTCCGGCAACTGAATATCAACCAAAACGATATCGTAAGGGGAATTAAGGCTGACAGCTTTGTACAGAGATGCGATCGTCATCCAACCGTTCTCAACCTCCTCAACCTCCATTCCCCACACAACAGCCATTCTCACTAACACTTTTCGCACTGTCGGCTTGTCGCTAGCAATTAACATTTTTCGCCCCGCCAGCACCGTTTCCAAATTCACTTCGCACGCTGTCCCGACACCAGTTAAATTTTCCTTAACTGTCGGCACAGTAAACCAAAAAGTCGAGCCTTGACCAGGGGTACTTTCCACACCGATTTGCCCACCCATTAACTCCACCAACTCCTTAGAAATAGCCAGCCCCAAACCTGTTCCACCATATTTTCTTGTTGTAGAGGCATCTACTTGAGTAAAAGATTGAAACAGCTTTTTTTGGTCTTCCGGAGCAATCCCAATTCCTGTATCTGTGACTTTAAACAGCAGGAGCATCGAGTCCTTGTTTTCTATTTTTAACGGTTCGATATTCTCTAAAATTTTCTGATTCTCGCTGGCTGCAAATAACCCAGGATCGCTAGCATCAGCCACCTCAATTACCACTTCTCCTGCTTCTGTAAACTTAATAGCATTGTTGATCAAATTAGTGAGTATTTGCCGCAACCGCGCTGCATCACCTTTAATTTGCAGCGGCACGTCGCTGTCAATCAGTGCCACCACTTCTATACCTTTTTCTTGTGCGGGAGTTGCCAACAAATCCAGCACTTCATTCATACAGATACTGAGGTTAAATTCTAGTATTTCTAAGCGCATTTCTCCGGCTTCCAGTTTGGAGAGATCCAGAATATCGTTAATGATGGAGAGTAAATTTTGACCGCTGAGTTTCAGCGTCTGCACAAAGTCAATCTGTTCGGGAGTAAGATTCGTTTTCAGCAGCAAATCAGTCATCCCCATCACTCCATTCATGGGAGTACGGATTTCGTGACTCATATTTGCTAAAAATAACGACTTCATTCGAGACGCTTCTAGGGCAGCTTCTCGGGCTTGCTGCGCTTGTTCAAAAAGAGTAGATTGCTGAATGGCGATCGCCAACTGTACGCTCAACCTTCCTAGTAAATCCACCTCAGAATCAGTCCAAACGCGCGGACCTCTGCACTGATGGGCAATCAGCAATCCCCACAACCGATTTTGACTCGTTTCCAAACTCCTTCCATGGGAGCAAATTCTGGGAATTTTCGGCAAATATTCTGTTGCCAACTCCTGACTTTCATCGCCTATAAAAATTGGTACAACTAAATTAGCCCTGACCTGCAAACTAGCAAGTAAATCTCGGTGTTTTTCACTCAAACTGGCAGTATAAATATCTGCCATTGCTTGAATTTGTCCAGCACTATATAGAGATACATAACTTTCCCCAAAGGATGTCATTGGAACTTCTCTGCCCAGCAGTGGCATCCAATCATCCCCTACAGATTCCACAACAACAACCGCTGTTTCGTCGGACTCAAAACGATAAATTACTGTGCGGTCAGTTGCTAACAACTGCCGCACTTCTTGTACAGCAGTGCTCAGAGTTTGAGTGAGGTTGAGAGACTGCCGGACTCGCTGGGCGATCGCCGAAACAAGCCGTTCTTGTTCTGCTTGTTCCTGCAGCATTCTCTCAGCTTGCTTGCGTTCGGTGACATCGCGAATTACCGCAGCAAAGCACAGCGGTTCGGTGCTTTGAGGGTGCTTGACCAGAAAAGCATTTATCAAAACATCTATGCGTCTTCCGCTGCGCCAGTGCTGCATTTGACCTTCTCCTTGCCACTGGCCCTGGTTGCTAATTGTTGGCAAAATCTCTTGACTGAATTTCTGTTTAAAATTTGGGCCGATATACTCCCATATCTCGGTATTAAGCACTTCCGAAAGATTCTCTACCCCCACCATTTTCCGTCCGGCTTCGTTGACAAAGAGCGTTTGGCCTTTTAGAGTAGCCATACCGATAAAATCGCTGCTGTTTTCAATCAGCGACACAAATTTTTGCCGTTCTTCTTCTCCTTTTTTGCGTTCGGTAATGTCGCGCTTGACGCAGACATGACAAATTACATCGTCGGCGTTGTTAATCACAGAGTATGCCGCAACGTCGATCGCCAGCGTCTGGCCTTTTTTAGTGCAGTTAGTAATTTCGCCCCGAAAACTTCCAGTTTCCGCTAAACTTTGGGCAATTGCCGAAAAGCGCTCCCCCGCAACCAGCGGCGACGCTTCTGCTTCTAATTCCGCGTCTGTGTATTCTAGAAGCGTTTGGTGAGCACGATTTTGTTCGAGGAAAAACCCGTCAGCATCGATAATCACGATCGCATCATTGGAGTTTAAAAATATTTCTCGGTAAAGCTTTAGTTTTTCCTCAGCTCGCTTGCGTTCGGTGATGTCTCTTTTGACACTTACGTAACAAACTACATCCCCAGCATCATTGAGAACCGCAAAAGCCGAAACCTCCACCTCAACTGTTCCTTCTTGCATAGCCTTAATACAGGTCATTTCGCCTCGGTAACTCCCTGTTTCTGCCAAGCTTTGCAGCACAGACATAAATGCCTGTTCTCCCATGTGAGTGGCAGGCGTTTTTCCCCACAATTTTGACGCACTGTAACCCAGCAAAGCCGTGTGAGCTTGATTTGTTTCTAAGTAATAGCCTTCGGGGTCTAAGATCGCGATCGCATCGTTGGATTTCAAAAAGATTTGTTGATAAAGTTGCAGCTTCCGTTCAGCTTGTTTCCGGGCGCTAATATCCGTGAACAACCCGTAGTAAACTATCTCTCCCGATGCTTGTAATTCTGGCTGAGAAGCTCCTTGAACCCATTTAAGTTTTCCTGACGGAGTGACAATTTTTCCTTCCCAGCGCCAAGGCTGCAAATTTTCAGCAGAAAGCGTCAGCGAGTTAAGGAAATCATCTCGATCTTCGGGATGAATCATGTTAACAATTACATTAATATCCTGCTGAGCCTCCTCTGGTGCGATTTCATACAATTCTCGGCAGCCGGCGCTTACAAATGAGAAAGCCATTGAGCCGTCTGGATGTAAGTCAATTTGATATACCGTACCCGGTACGCTAGCAGTAATTTTTTGCAGTTTGGCTTGGCTTTGATTCCTGGCTTCATCTGTGGCCTGCAATTGACCTATCTCTCTAGAAAAGCCCAAAACCCCAAATATATTACCCTCTGCATCGCATAGCGGCACTTTTTGCGTGTCAAAGACGTGCTGTTTTCCGCCTTCAAAGACGATCGCCTGGTAGGGATTGCGAACCCTCTCCCCAGCCAGCACAGCTCGATCTTCTTCGCGGATGCCCCTAATTTGGCTGTTGCGATCGCCAAATACTAATTCCGCTGAAAACCCTAATTCAATATCATCTTTGCCGATAATTCCCTCAACATTTTTTCCCAAATATTCAGCAAAACTTTGATTTACAAAAATGTATCTAAAGTTTCTATCTTTCGCAAAAACTCTGTCCGGGCCCTCCTCCATTACAGCCCGCAACAATAGTTCTTGACTTTCAGAATCCAGAGCCAAATTATTTTGAAATCTATCCTTGGCACTGGTCGTTTGACGTGCTAAACTTACTAACTGTTTTGCACAAATTTGAGCTACGGTGTGGAGCAAACAAAGGTGTTCCAAATTAAAAGCAGTTGCCTGCTCTGCACCAATGAAAAATACTCCCAACAATTCTTCACTGTCATCCAGGTTGGCTGGTGCCATCAAGACTGACTGAAACTGAGCAATTGGTGGCGGAGTGATGTTGTGCGCCCAGTCCCGATTGCCAGCAAGCCATTCAGCGCCAGCAGCTTGCAAGCGCCCTTCCATTTCGGCTTTTGTGCTAGCACTTAACGGCTGTAAGTGTTCCAGATATATTTGATCGTCCGGTAGCGTCAAAATTGCGATCGCCTGTGTGGGAATGAGGCGATCGAGATGTGCCAGACACGCAGACCAAATTTCCTCAACACTGAGAGCCGCTTGAACTTTTGCAGTAAGTTCGTTGAGAACTTGCAGTTCCAAGGTACGCTGGCGGACTTTTGCTTTGAGGCTGGCGGCTAGGATTTGCATAGTGCTCACCAAACTGGTTTGCTTATATTATAATTATTGATTTTTAAACTTTTTCAAACAATCATCTTAAAATACATCCGCCGAAAAAACAACTTTTTTATATTGAAATTACCTTCAACCGATAAAAAAAAGCGTGCGATCGGGAGCAAAGCGGCACCGCAAAGCACCTGCTTGGCTCCCGCAGCGAGATTAGACGGCGAAATTATCCCATTAAAATCACGTTATCGATGACGTGGATGACGCCATTGTCTGCTTCGATATCCGCAGCGACAACTGTAGCATTTTTCACCTCAAAACCGTCAGAACAATCAATTTTAATCGGCGAACCTTCTAAAGAAGTAACAAAACCGAGTTTTGCCAAATCAGCCTTCATAAACTTCCCCGATACGACGTGAAACATCAAAATCCTGGTCAGTTGGGGAACGTTCTGCACTAGGGTGGTGATAGTTCCCGGCGGCAATTTCGCAAAAGCATCGTCAGTGGGTGCAAAGACAGTGAAAGGGCCCGGACTTTTGAGCGCATCTACTAAATTAGCTACTTGCACCGCCGTTACCAGGGTTTGAAACGAACCCGCACCTACGGCAATATCAACAATATCAGGCATTGTGTTTTACCTCATTTGCAAAAAATGTTCTCTTAAGTATCGTAAACTGAGGCTGCCAACAATACCTACTGTCTTTTTTGAAAAATTGGTAATTATTTTGTAGTGAGGACTTCAATCCTCAGATTTTTGCTGAGGACTTCAGTCCTCACTACAAACCTAATAATATAGGACTTACGCATGGGGGCCCAGAAACCGGGTTTTTTACGAAAATACTTCGTTAAAACCCGCAGATTAGGTAAAAAACCCAGTTTCGAGGAGTCGGAGTGCGTCCAGGACTGTAATAGTTATTTTACACGACATAATATTACTAACCGCTTGGCAATTTAACCGCGTGGTGCTTTTAAATTGCTACAATACTGCGGGCGATTGTGATACCAAAACCTCTGTTTCTAAATCGGCTACTTCAGCATTTAGGTTTTCTCCCTTGTGAATGCTAAAACTGCCGTACAAAATTGAAATTTCAAAAATGTCTGTAGTAATCACCGCAGGCTTGCGGTGTTCCGGCTCGCCCAATGAAATTCCGAATAATTCAGCTTCCAGTTCGCCAACTGCCTCTTCATCGTGTACAGTCCAACTGATATCGCGGCAGTCTTTGAAGGCCAGGATATAAGGCAATCTTTCTTCTGGATTGTAGACGCATTCAATTAATACTTCGTTTCCCCAGGAAGATACTTTGACATTTGTGATTAAAGATGTAAAACCACCCAATCCAAGCAAGTTATAGTCATCCTTCCAATCACTCATTTAATTTTTCTCCCGTATTGTGAGTACCTGGAATTAAATTACCAAATTCGTCTCTCGTCCGCAATAATTTACCATCTCTATCGAGACGCAAACCTTTGTTGATATTTCTTCCATCTGCTCCATATTTCGGTGCAGCCGTTCTAATCACTTCACCGTTAGGACGGATCATTACTGTTGACTTATCAAAAAATTTATATGCAACATAACCCTCTCTAGTAGTTCTGATTTCTGCACCCAATCCGCGCAAAAAATCATCGACTTCTTGGCGAGTCATCCCCGTTAAGTCTCCAAACTCAGATGCAATTCCATTTCCTCCAACTCCCTGACTCGGCACGCAAGTCTCCTCACCAACCATTCATCTTCGAGTTTAGCACAGTTGCAGAATCGGAAAAAGGAAGTTCCGCAACGGATTCGCTTTCTGAGGATGTAACGGATGGATGGAAGAAGGAAGAAGGAAGAAGGAAAAAGGAATAATCATTCCTCAAACTCGCAATTCCCAATGCTTTTCGGCACAATTTTCAATTCCCAATGACGAATTCTCAATTCCCCAAACAAATAGGGGGTGCCTTGCGCCCCCCTACTAATTAACTAAAACTAACTAAACTAGGAAACAATTATTAGCCACCGATTTGCACTTTCACCACGCGGTTCTTTTCTGCTTCCGCTTTGGGCAAATTCAGGTGCAAAACTCCATTTTTGTACTCAGCTTCTACGCTGTCATTTTGAACCCGTGCGGGTAGGGGAATCACCCGGCGGAACGAACCGTAACGGAACTCAGAGCGAGTCATGCCTTTATCTTCACTCTTAGTTTCCTGACGGCGTTCGCCACTAATAGCAACAGCTTCTGCGGTTACTTGTACGTCCAAATCCTTAGCTTCCATGCCCGGAACTTCTAATTTAAGGTGGATGGCTTCGGGAGTTTCATCGAGTTCGGCGGGGGGGAGAAAAGCAACACCGTTAGATGCGCGATCGGTTGCCGGAGTCAAGCTATCAAACAACCGATTCATTTCTCGTTGCAAGGAGTCCATTTCCCGCAAAGGTTCCCAACGAATAAGTGCCATAACTAATACCTCGACTATCTGAAGTTTTTAGGGTTGAGAAACACTTGACTCAACCTGTATTTAATATATTCCAGCTCCAGAAATAGGGGGATTCGGTTTTCCGCAAAAAGGCCGATCGCATTACCGAACATTTGCGAGCCATAATGTTGAGTGAGTCGGTTTGAGAGTGGAGATTTGAGATTGACTCCACAGATGAATCGGGAAGTTTGACCAAGAGTCTAAAATTTCAAGTATCCGTTTTTTGGCGAAGTCAGCCGATTTGAGGTTGGAGAGTTGAGATTTGAGATTGACTCCACACATGACTCGGGAAATTTTAACTTTCGTCTAAAATTTTTTGCTCTCCACCACTCCTGTCTGCTAGCAACTATCTGTTTGTGGGCGAAGTCATTGCAGGTGGCGCTATTCGATCGCATCGGAACCCAACAATTTGAGATTTTAGATTTAATTTAGAATTCCCAACCTAAAATCTCACATTCCACATATAACGAAACAAAATTAACTCCACCGCGAATGCTGATAAGAAGCGTAGGTATCAAACAAAGCACCCACTAAACCAAAAGTTAGACCAATCACGAAAAAGCCCTGGAGGGGACAGCCGCTGCCGAAAGTAGCTAAGAACTGCAAAATCAGGTCTTCTCCAGAACGACCAACTCCTTGGAGAGCAGGCACGAAGCCGATCAGCAAAAAGCTAGCCAATCCCGCGCCGATTAACAAGACGGGGGCGACAAAGCTCAACAGGCTCGTCAGCAGTACAGAGCGAAGAAAATTGGGAAAAATGCTCATAAGAGTCAGTAAATTCAGCTAAACTGCCGAAAGGTGCAAGCAAACAAAACTTGTCCTTTTCTACGATAGGCAGCGATCGCCGTCAGTGGCCAGTTCTGTCAGAAATCTTAAATGTTATAGAAAAAACTTGTTTAAGATTTGTAGATAGATTTCATTTTTTGCAGTTGTTCTACACTCGAAATCCCCTTGAGCACCACTACATCTTCGAGCCTCAGTTTGTGGAGTCAGCGGTTGCTGGCAGCAGCTTTATTGGGCGGCCAAGTCATGCTGCACTTGCTGAAGGGCAAAATTCACCGCCGCAACACCATCGACCAAATGGCAGCAGTCGGCCCGGAATCTCTGCTGATTGCTTTGCTGACTGCGGGTTTTGTCGGCATGGTATTTACTATTCAGGTAGCCAGGGAGTTTATTAACCTCGGGGCCGCCAATGTCGTCGGTGGCGTTTTGGCTTTGTCTTTGACTCGTGAACTCGGCCCGGTCTTAACAGCCGTCATCGTGACGGGACGGGTAGGTTCGGCTTTTGCAGCGGAAATCGGCACGATGCAGGTAACAGAACAGATAGATGCCCTGCTGATGCTCAGAACAGACCCGATCGACTATTTAGTCATTCCCCGCGTCCTTGCTTGCTGCTTGATGCTGCCAATTTTAACCATCATGTGTCTCGTCACCGGCGTCCTCGGCGGACTGCTGATTGCTACAACGATGTACGGCATCTCTCAAAGCGTGTTTTTAGAATCAGTCCGCAATTTCCTGAGTCTGTGGGATATTTGCAGCGCGGCAATTAAGGCTTTTGTATTCGGTGGCTTGATTGCTGTAATCGGCACTAGCTGGGGTTTGACTACCACCGGCGGGGCAAAAGGCGTCGGTCAATCGACTACTACGGCGGTGGTGACGGCTTTACTGGCTATTTTTATTGTGAACTTTTTCATGACTTGGCTGATGTTTCAGGGGACGGGCTCTAGCGTACTCAAAGGCTTGTAAGCTAGGAAACAGTTGACACTCCCGGGCGTAAACGCGCGGGGATTCTTTAATCTACGATTCAACTTGCTGAAGCAGGATTTCTCCAACAACAGTAGAGGTCAATTCTCCTAAAGCGTTGCTTGGCTCAAGACCAAAGGTTCCGACGTGTCCCGCCGTACCCAATCCTCGACGAAGGATATTTCTAGCTGCGTTGAAATCTCTATCCATTACACACCCACATTTACAAACGTGTGTTCTCGTGGATAGCGTTTTTTTGACAATTTCACCGCACTTAGAGCATTCTTGGGTGGTGTACTGTGGGTTCACCGCAACCGTAATCTTTCCAAATACTTTACCGAAGTATTCAAGCCAAAGACGAAATTGATACCAAGATGCGTCATTAATAGACTTAGCTAAACAGTGATTCTTCACCATGTTTTTGATTCTCAAGTCTTCGTAAGCCACTACATCGTTTGATGAGATTACGCACCGTGCTAATTTCACTGCATGGTCTTTACGCTGCCTACTTATTTTGAGATGGCGTTTGCCTAGAATCTGCCTAGCTTTGCCCCTATTCTTTGAACCTCTTACTTTCCTGGAGACACTACGTACTGAACGCTTAAGAACTTTTTCACCTTTTCTGAGGAACTTCGGATTTTCAACCGTAACTCCGTTTGAATCAGTGTAATATTCCTTCAGACCCATGTCTAATCCGAGCGTAGTACCAGAGGGTTCTGTGTTTTCTTTTCGATCAACATCAACACAGAATTGAACGTACACGCCATCCGCACGTTTTACCAATCTCACCCGTTTGATTTGACTGATTTGGTAGAAGTGCAAGTCGCGTGTGCCTTTTAGTTTTAACCTTCCAATCCCTTTTTTATCGAGAAAATTGATTGATTTTCTATCGTCCGCAAGCTTCCATCCACTCGTTTTGTACTCAACTGAGCGGCAGTTTTTCTGAAACTGTGGATAACCTTTTTTACCAGGAATCCCTTTCTTGCAATTATCATAAAATCGGGAGATAGCAGACCATGCTCGTTCAGCGCTCGATTGTCGAGCCATTGAGTTGAGTTCGTCAGCAAAGGGAAAGTCGCGAGCCAGTACAGCACAGTATTTATTTAAGTCGTATCGACCCACTTTTTTGTTATCCATCCAATAGCGCAAACAACTATTGCGGACAAATTTAGCGGTACGAATTGCTTCATCCACTGCATTGAACTGATTCTGTTTCCCGTAGGCTTTAAACTCAAAAACTAGCATTGCTTTACCTCCGGTTTTTATGTTATATCGTTTGACATAAGACGGCTCCCCAAAGTAAAGAAAGTTTACAATGTAACTCGTATTTCTGATGAAGCAAGGATTTGACTGGGAGACTAAAGTCTCCCGCGATCGCCCGTCCCTGGACTGAAGTCACAGGGTTTTCAGCTTATTTCCTATAAAATATGAATAATTGGCAACATTAGTTTACTACCCTTGATTTAAACCCGTGAATACAACTGCCTCTTCGACTGCGCCGACAAGTACGATCGAGCTGGCTCCGAGTTATGCGATTCCCCTAGTCCTGGTACTGGCCGCCCTACCGCTGCTGTTCGTGCAGAAGTGGGCGAGTTTGCCGCTTTCGCTGTTCGGCTTGTTTCTGATGTACCAAGCCGCCACCATCCGGCTACAATTTACCCCGACAGATTTGGACATTTATCGATCGTCCAACTTAATCCGCCGCTTTCCTTACCGAGAATGGCAAAATTGGCGGATATTTTGGCCCGCTGTGCCGATTTTGTTCTATTTCAAAGAAATTAACAGCATTCACTTCCTGCCGGTTCTGTTCGATCGTAAAATGCTACAGACCTGCTTAGAACAGCGCTGTCCCCGTCAAGACTAAAAAAGTTGTTAATTTTTAATTTTTAACTTTTCCGTGCCCACGCCGAACAAAATTTCCCATGAATTCAGACGAATCTCCAACCCAAGAACCGCAACCACAACCAGCCGCCCCAAGCGGTGACGGCGAAGTCGATTTACCCGTGAATGAGACGGAATACCAACTTCTATCTCAAACACGAGATTTGTGGATCGACGAAAATGAACTGCCAGCCCAACTCCCGCCAGATACAGACCCGCCGCTGGGCGAGGAAGATGCCGAAATCGCCCAATTCGTGGACGAAGCAGGCGCAATCGCCCAAATTCCGCCCAACACCGACGATGGCGAATCAGAAAGTCCGATCGCTCAAATCGAGCCTCCAACAGACTCCCAGCCAACAGCAACCCCAGAAACGGTAACGCACATCCCAGAAAATCTTACCGAACAGTTGGCAGAGAGAGTCAAAGAATTGCAGCAGCAAGAACAAAATTTGACTGAAAAAATTGCCGCATTGGAAGCCGACAAAGCCAATGCTATAGAAGCGTTGGGCCAGGCTCAAGCCTCGATCGGGCGTTTGGTACAAGACGGCTTGATTCAACTAGATCACCGCAAACAAGCGCTACAAATCGAAGTAGAAAAACTCGAACGCCGGCGCGATCGAATTCAAAAGGAAATGCGAACCACTTTTGCCGGCGTTTCCCAAGATTTAGCAATTCGAGTCCAGGGTTTCAAAGACTATCTAGTAGGCAGTTTGCAGGATTTGGCCGCTACCGCCGAACTCTTAGATTTGACGCCACCAGTGCAAGAGACACCCAAGCAAATTCCTGCTGAGGAGTCTCAATCCTCAGCACCAGTAAATCCCAAATTTGCGGAACAGGGATTTCAAGAACAAGCCAAACAAATTCGCCGCACCCTCGATCAATATCGCACCCTCCCCGACTACTACGGCCCCCCTTGGCAACTTCGCCGCACTTTTGAACCCATCCACGCGGAACGAGTTTCTAACTGGTTTTTCACTCAAGGAGGAAGGGGTGCTTTGCGGACTATGGGTTCGCGCTTGCAAAATATCTTGATTACTTCGACTATTATTTCTGTACTCAGAAGCGTCTACGGTGGACGGGTGCGGACTTTGGTACTCGCCAACAGTCCCGAACGTTTAGGAGAGTGGCGCCGGGGTTTGCAGGACTGTTTGGGCATTACTCGCAGCGATTTTGGCCCGGAACGGGGGATTATTATGTTTGAGTCTGCGGAAGCTTTAGCTCAAAAAGCCGATCGACTGGTGAAAGAGGGCAAATTGCCACTAATTGTCATTGATGAAACTGAGGATTTAATTAGTTTGTCACTGCTGCAATTTCCGCTGTGGTTGGCTTTTGCTTCTGACCCGCAAACTTTGACGACTGCTAAGGATTTTTGAGCAAGTCCGGGCGAATATAATTCGCTGCTATACAAACTTTCGTCCGCCTGCGCGGACTGAAGAAACTCAGAGGGAAATTAACCGGAATTGGTTGTTTCTTCTTCTTCCTTCTTCCTTCTTCCTTCTGCTGTACACGAAATCTCAAATTAAAAAATGGCTAGCTGGATAATTTTAAATGGGGCATTGCTAATAGCAGCTTATCTGCTGGGTTCGATTCCGACTGGGTACGCCTTGGGGAAATGGATGCTGGGAATTGATATTCGAGAGGTTGGTTCGGGTTCGACGGGTGCGACTAACGTACTGAGGACTTTGGGGAAGTGGCCGGGGTTGGGGGTGTTGCTGGTTGATGTTTTGAAGGGGGTAAGTGCGATCGTCCTAATCCGCTACATTTACTCTCTCAGTTTTACCCAGCAGCTAGCAACCGCGGCAGGTTTAGAAAATACTGCAACTGTCATCCCTTGGATGGCAACTTGGGCTGGTTTCTCTGCTGTTTTGGGCCACAGCAAATCAATCTGGCTGGGGTTTACCGGCGGTAAATCGGTGGCTACGAGTTTGGGAGTTTTGCTTGGTTTGTACTGGCCAGTAGGTTTGGGAACTTTCGGAATTTTTGGAATCGTATTTGCGGTATCGCGAATTGTCTCTTTAAGTTCAATTATCGGAGCAATTAGCGTTGCTGGATTGATGTTTGCTTTACATCAGCCGCTGGCTTATGTATTGTTTGGAATTGCGGGCGGTGTATTTGTAATTGTGCGGCATCGGAGCAATATTCAGCGGCTTTTGAACGGTACTGAACCGAGGATAGGAGAGAAATTGGAAACAGCAGCTAGCGAGTGATAATTAGTTTGATTGAAGTGCGATCGCGCCTTAAAAATCCCACAGTTTAGCGCGCGGGCGATCGCTAGCAGCATCTCCAATTAAGCTTTTATAGCAGGCATGGCAGCGCATTATATAGCTCAGAATCCCTGAACAGGGATAATGCTGTTTAGAATGCTGTTTTGCAGTTGCACAGGCGTTACACCCTCAACAAAACCGATTGCATCTCCTGAATTCCTGACTTTGATCAGAGTGCCGGAACTCACTATAGATACGGGTCTTAATAGCTGTGATTGCTCTGGCGTGACAACAGAACCCGCAACTTGCGGAAATTCTACCTGTATCGTAATTGGCACATTTGTCAAGTTTTCCAAAACTATATCATTCACAGTCAAACCGCCTGCTAATCCAATTTTATCAAAAGGTTGTCGGAAACCTACAATGAAATCGGCATTATTGATATCTCTAACTCCGGATTCTGCTTGAAGGACGTACAAGTTGCTGCCCCCGATTTTGAGTGAACCACTATCACCCAAACCTGTTAAAAGGTCGCGACCCAAACCTCCAACCAGAGTGTCATTTCCGCTACCGCTGACTAAAAAATCATTGCCTTTACCTCCCAATAAAATATCATTGCCACTCTCACCAAAAAGTACATCTCCATCTTGACCTCCGTTTAGAGAGTCATTGCCTTCATTTCCATTTATTGCGTCTTTCCCTCTTCCCCCAAGTAAAGAATCGTTGCCAAAATTCCCTCTGATAATATCTTCCCCTTCATTGCCATAAACGAAATCGTTAGCTGTTGAGCCTATGACTGAATCGTCACCTCCGAGCATCCATACTCCCGAGGGGAAATTAGTTACACCTCCGAATCGGGAATTAGCGACGGATAACTCAACAGATTCAGATGTATTGTCGCCAACTAAGCGAGGCACTCCTGATGGGTCTCTTTGTAAAGCCATAAAATATTTTGTCCCTAAAATCTCAGATGCCAAGATTATTAAATAAGCTACTCTCAAAATCAATTCATATATTCATAACTTTGAGTTCATAAAAGTCATAACTTTGAGTTCATAAAAGTCATATTTGTGGTACGATCGACCTCAACGAGTGCAGCGAGTTAAGGCATTGTAAAAATTTATGTGTCTGAATCCAGGGGATATTCTGCGCGATCGCTACCGAATTATCGCTAAATTAGGTGAGGGAGGGTTTGCTAAAACCTATAGGGCTAACGACGCTTTGGGCAGCCCCGAAAATCCCCTGTGCGTCGTCAAGGAAATTGGGCCTCCTCAATCGAACGATCCGGAGGTTTTGCAGGCGGCGCAGGTGCAATTTGAAAGAGAAGCTAGATCCCTGATATCTCTGGAAGAGTGCTCGCGCATTCCCAGGTTAATCGAGCACTTTCAAGAACAGGGAAAATTTTACTTAATTCAAGAATACATCGAAGGAAATCCGCTGAACGAGGAGATAGGTTCAGGCAGGCTGTTTAAGGAATCAGAAGTTATTGAGTTATTGCAGGACATTTTAGAAGTTTTAGATTGCGTCCACAAAAAACATATTATTCACCGCGATATTAAACCGTCAAACTTAATCCGGTGTAACCGCTCCGGCAAAATTGCCGTGATTGACTTTGGGGCAGTCAAAGGTATTAGCAATTTGGCGATTCAGGGCGGTCAAATAACTCAAACTCGCATCATCGGTACAGACGGTTATATGCCGGCAGAACAGTGGAAAAATCAGCCAAGATTTAACAGCGATATCTATGCTGTGGGAATCATCGGCATTCAAGCGATCGCAGGTTTAGATATTGAAGACTTTTTAAATCATAAAAAAACTGGCGAACTTGTCTGGCACTACTCAACTGACGATCGCCCGATGGTACAAATTAGCGACAAGCTGGAAAAAGTTTTAAATAAGATGGTGCGCTACCACTTTAACGATCGCTATCAATCCGCTGCTGAAGTGTTACAGGATTTGCGATCGGTGGTGCTATCGCCCTCACCGCCGATTGAAACTGCGACGCAGGTGGGAGTGGAATATTCGATCACCAGTGACAGCAGGACACCTGTGAGCTCAAACCCTGGTTTAGTCCTCCCAGATAATTTAAGTGCCGGAGAAAGAATTCTCTTTACCAGTTCTCGTCCTCGGTTAAAGCAAAGAGGAGTTGAAAAATTTGCAGCTTCAAATTCAGAGCAAGCTTTTAATTTATTCACACAATCGTGGCATAGAGAATACGGCAAAGATCCAGAAACTTTAGTTTACCTGAACAATGCTTTTCTGGAGGTCAGCAACGCTCCTTATTACACAATTGCTGTAGCCATTCCCATTTGTGGGAGAAGGCCGGACAGTTTTGCTCTGCTTGGTGCTCAGGCAAAAGAATTTCTGCGCGGAGTGGCTCAAGCGCAAACAGAAGTTAATTTGGGACTGTCCAATGCTAGCGATCGGGACTTTCCCGGTCGAGATTTTTTACCAAGTCAAGCCATTAACGGCAAAGGACTTAAGGTAATTATTGCTGACGATGGGAACGATGAAAGAAAGGCAAGACAAAGAGCAATCTCACTGGTAAATCAACCGGAGATTTTAGCAGTTGTCGGTCACGCTAGCAGCGAGATGACGATGTACACGGTAGATATTTACAATAACAATAATCTGGTTTTGATGTCTCCGGGTGCAGCCACGCAAGAGCTAACAGATGAGCCTAAAAAATATTTCTTTCGGACTCAATATACGAGCAGTTTAATCGCTAAAGATTTAGCGGACTACCTCCTCGCAAAAAATCAAACACAAGTAGCAATTTTATACAATCAGGAAAGCCCATTTAGCGCATCTTTTAAGGAAGAGTACACAACGTATTTTCGAGACCGCAAAGGGGGGGAAATAGTCTGCATTCGCGATTTCGATTTATATCAAACAGACTTCAACGCCCAAAGAGCGATCGAGGAAATCCAGGCCAACCCAGAAACTGCGATCGTGCTAGTTCCAGACCCTCATGTTAGGGGAGCCTTAAACAGCGCATTTGAGATAATAAAACTTAACGCCGATCGCAATTGGATTGCCGGGGCATGGATGCTGATGTGTCCGCAAATGTTAGAATTTGTATCTGGGCAACCGCAAATGTTGTTTGAAAAACTAATCCTTTCTGTCGGCTGGCATCCCTTAAACAGCCCCAACGAAGAATTTCCTCAACAGGCTCGATCGCTGTGGGGAGAAGAGGGAAATACTCGTATAGCTTCAGGTTACGATGCAGCGCGCGCACTCATAAAGGCATTGGAAATGCAGCAGGAACCCAGTCGCGAAGGAATGCAAAGAACGCTTTCATCTCCTGATTTTAGGGCTTGGGGAGCAACAGGAACCATTCAGTTTAACTCGCCGGAAAATGGCGATCGGAAAAATCATCCCAGCGATTTAGTACATATTGTAGAGTGTCCAAAAGAGCAGTTCGGCCTCGCTTTTGTTCCCGTCAAGTACCCGACAGCGGCAGCGGCAGGTTTAAATTGCGATTGAACTCGTTTCTGATTGATTCAATTTTCTTGCGTTAGCCGCCCTCGCTCGCGATACATGAACCGCCAGAGGGCGGCGTTACATACTCGTGAGTAAACTATATAAACCCGTTCCCGCCGGATGGTAAAATCAACGTCAACGAGTGCAGCCAGTCGGGGAATCGGAGAATTTATGTGCCTAAAACCAGGGGATATTCTGCGCGCGCGCTACCGAATTATCGCTAAATTAGGTGAGGGAGGGTTTGCTAAAACCTATACGGCTAACGACGCTTTGGGCAGCCCCGAAAATCCCCTGTGCGTCGTCAAGGAAATTGAGCCGCCTCAATCTAAGGATGCGCGGCTGTTGGAAGAAGCACAACAGCAATTTGAAAAAGAAGCTAAAACCCTGAAGTATCTCGATAAGTGTCCGCGCATTCCCAAGTTTATCGCTCGCTTTCTGGAAAAGGGAAAATTTTACTTAATTCAAGAATACATCGACGGAAATCCGCTGAATCAAGAACTAATTTCAGGCCAGCAGTTTCAGGAGTCAGCAGTTATTGATTTATTGCTGGACATTTTGTCAGTTTTAGAGTGCGTACACTCTCAAGGTATTATTCACCGAGATATTAAACCGTCAAACTTAATCCGGCGCAAGCTAGACGGCAAAATTGCGGTGATTGACTTTGGGGCGGTAAAAGCGATCGGCACTTTGGCGATCGAGAACGGTCAAATAACTCAAACTCGTGCCGTTGGTACAGACGGTTATATGCCAGCCGAACAGTGGACAAATCAGCCCAGATTTAATAGCGATATCTATGCTGTGGGAATCATTGGCATTCAAGCGATCGCAGGTTTAGATATTGAAGACTTTTTTAATGATAAAAAAACTGGGGAACTCGTCTGGCACTACTCAACTGACGATCGCCCGATAGTCCAAATTAGCGACAAGCTAAAAAAAGTTTTAAATAAGATGGTGCGCTACCACTTTAATGATCGCTATCAATCCGCTGCTGAAGTGTTACAGGATTTGCGTGAAGCGAAGCTATCCCGTAGGGAATCGCTAACAGCATTGCACTCACCTGCGCCCCCTCCACAACAACCTCTGCTGCCGAAGCCTCAGTGCCGGCAAGATACATTGAGAGTTTGCTTGCCGATCGCGATCGCAGGATTCCTCGGGCTAGCAGTATTTTTAATACACAAAATTTTTACACCTAAAACTTGTCCTTTAATCAAGGGAGATGCTGCGAGTTGTGGCGAGGAAATCCTGATAAAAACATCGGCTTCTCGCTTAAAAGAAAGGGGAATAGATGAGTTTTTTAATGCAAATTATCAATCAGCTTTTAATTTATTTAAGCAATCGTGGAACGAAGAAGAACGCAAAGATCCCGAAACTTTAATTTACATGAATAATGCCCTTTTGAAAGCAAAAAAAGCTGATTATTACACCCTTGCAGTTGCCGTTCCCATTAGCAACAGCGAAGGAGGTACTGTCAATTCTGATTTGGCTAGAGAAATGTTGCGCGGCATTGCCCACGCCCAAACAGAAGTCAACCTAGGACTCTTTAATTCCGATCGCAATAACGACTTTCCCGGTCAAGGTTTTTTAGCAGGGAAAGCCATTAAGGGCAAGGGTATTAGAGTCATTATCGCTGACGATGCCAATCTGAAAGCAGAGGCACAAGCTAGAGCCTCTTCACTCGTGAAGCAAACCGAGATTTTGGGCGTCGTCGGTCACTATACTAGCGAGATGACTGTGCATGCAGTCGATATTTATGACAAAAATAACTTAGTCTTAATTTCGCCGGGGAGTACAACGGAACAATTAACAGAAAAACGTCGGAAGTTTTTCTTTCGCACTGTCCCTAGACATCAAATTACTGCTGAAAACTTCAAGAACTATCTGATTGAAAAGGCAGGTTCCAAAAAAGCGGCGGGTTTCTATTGTCCTGAGATTCAAGCTACTTCTTCATTGTGGGAAGAATTCAGAAAAGAGTTTAGACAAGCAGGAGGAAATATTTTTAGCATCACTGAATTCGATTTATGTAAGAAAAATTTTAACGTTGAATTAGCATTACAAGAAATCGAGCGAACTGAGAAAACAGCGATTGTCTTAAGTACGAGTCATGTCCCGAATGCAGTCAAAAATGCGATGGCACTTATTAAAGCCAATGGCGATCGCAATTGGGTAGTGGGAACCGGGGGAATCTACAGCCAGAAAACCTTAGAAACTGCCTCCCAGTTACAGTCTTTTAATAAACTGGTGACATCATCCTCTTGGCATCCCTTAGCTGCTCCCAACCCCACATTTGCCGAAAATGCTCGAAAGCTTTGGGGAGGAAACGTCAACCACCGCACAGCTTTAACCTACGATGCAACTCGGACGCTAATTACAGCAATAGAAATGCAACAGCAACCCAGCCGCGAAGGGATGCAGCACACTATTGCGAGTCAGAATTTTAGCGCCACAGGAGCAACCGGAACTATTGAGTTTGATGCCAAGGGCGATCGCCAAAATTTTCGACCGGACTTAGTACATATTGTCAAGTGTCCAAAAGAGCGGTTCGGCCTCGCTTTTGTTCCCGTCAAGTACCCGACAGCAAAAGCGGCAGGTTTAAAGTGCGATTGAACTCGTTTCTGATTGATTCAATTTTCTTGCGTTAGCCGCCCTCGCTAGCGGTACATGAACCGCCAGAGGGCGGCGTTACATACTCGTGAGTAAACTATATAAACCCGTTCCCGCCCGATGGTAAAATCAACGTCAACGAGTGCAGCCAGTCGGGGAATCGGAGAATTTATGTGCCTAAAACCAGGGGATATTCTGCGCGCGCGCTACCGAATTATCGGTCAATTAGGTGAGGGAGGGTTTGCTAAAACCTATACGGCTAACGACGCTTTGGGCAGCCCCGAAAATCCCCTGTGCGTCGTCAAGGAAATTGAGCCGCCTCAATCTAAGGATGCGCGGCTGTTGGAAGAAGCACAACAGCAATTTGAAAAAGAAGCTAAAACCCTGAAGTATCTCGATAAGTGTCCGCGCATTCCCCAGTTAATCGATCGCTTCCAAGAACAGGGAAAATTTTACTTAATTCAAGAATACATCGAAGGAAATCCGCTGAATAAAGAACTCGCTTCTCTCAGGCAGTTTAAGGAGTCAGAAGTTATTGATTTATTGCTGGATATTTTGTCAGTTTTAGATTGCGTCCACTCTCAAGGTATTATTCACCGCGATATTAAACCGTCAAACTTAATCCGGCGCAAGCTAGACGGCAAAATTGCGGTGATTGATTTTGGGGCAGTAAAAGCGATCGGTACTTTGGCGATCGATAACGGTCAAATAACTCAAACTCGTGCCGTTGGTACAGACGGTTATATGCCGGCGGAACAGTGGAAAAATCAGCCCAGATTTAACAGCGATATCTATGCTGTGGGAATCATCGGCATTCAAGCGATCGCAGGTTTAGATATTGCAGATTTTTTCAACCATCAAAAAACTGGCGAACTCGTCTGGCATTACTCCACTGACGATCGCCCGATGGTACAAATTAGCGACAAGCTAAAAAAAGTTTTAAATAAGATGGTGCGCTACCACTTTAACGATCGCTATCAATCCGCTGCTGAAGTGTTACAGGATTTGCGAGCGATCACAGCATTGCACTCACCACCACCGAAACGCAGGCTGTTTTCTCGATCTATCTTTGGCTTGTTGCCATTGGCAGTTGCGGGAATGACAGCGGGACTGGCAGCCCCTATTTTTTTACGCACAATTACACCTAAAACTTGTCCTTTAATCCAAGGAGATGCTGTGAGTTGCGGCGAAGAAATCCTAGTAAAAACTTCTTCGCCTCGGTTAAAGCAAAGGGGAGTTGAGGAGTTTGCCAAATCTAATTATGAATCTGCTTTTAATTTATTCAAAAAATCCTGGAACGAAGAAGACAGCATCGATCCCGAAACTTTAATTTACATGAACAATGCTTGGCTTCAGGCTAAAAATGCTGATTATTACACAATTGCTGTTGCCGTTCCCATCCTGAGAACTCAGGAGGGTTCTGTAATTAATGCAGATTCGGCAAAAGAAATTTTGCGCGGCGTTGCCCAAGCCCAAACACAAGTTAATTTAGGATTAAGCGCTGCTAATGAGAGGAAGAAAAGCTTTCCCGGTCACAGCTTTCTCGAAGCCAAAGCTATTAACGAAAAAGGTCTGAAAGTCATCATTGCTGACGATGCGAATTTAAAAACAGAGGCCATTAAAACAGCAAATGCACTGGTTAAACAGCCGGATATTTTAGGAGTAGTCGGTCACTATGCCAGCGAAATTACCCTATCAGCGGTAGATATTTATGACCAAAATAACCTGGTTTTGATTTCTCCGGGAAGCACAACGGAAGAACTGACAGAAAAGCATCGAAAAATTTTCTTTCGCACATCCTATTCGAGTCGGTTTGCTGCTCAAACTTTAGCAAAGTATCTGCGGTCAGTAGGCAAAAATCAAGCGACAGTTTTATACAATCCCGGCAGTTCGTCTGGTTCTTATTTTACACAAGCTTTCAAACGGCAGTTTCAAGATGACAAAAAAGCAAAAATAGTCAGAAGTCGCGAGTTTGATTTATCCAAAAATGAATTCAACGCCCAAACAGCTTTAAATCAAATCCAGCGCACAGGGGAAACTGCGATCGTGTTATCTCCAGACGGTCAAATTACTAATTCATTAAATAACGCGATCGCAATGGTTAAAGCCAACGGCAATCGCAATTGGATAGCCGGAATTTGGGTACTCTACAAGTGGAGAACTTTGGAAGCCGTATCCCAGTTAAAATCTTTTGAAAAACTAATCGTCTCTGTCCCCTGGCATCCCTTAAGCAGTGTTAATAAAAAATTTCCTCAACAGGCTCAAAAGTTGTGGGGAGGAACGGTAAATACCGATACCGCCTTAGCTTACGATGCAACTATTGCACTGATTAAGGCAATGGAAATGCAGCAGCAACCCAGCCGCGAAGGAATGCAAAAAACGCTTTCTCTTCCGAATTTTATTGTGGAAGGAGGAACAGGAACTATTCAGTTTGATGCGAAGGGCGATCGCAAAAATTCCCCCAGCGAATTGGTGCATATTGTCAAGTGTCGAAAAGAACAATTCGGTGTAGCTTTTGTTCCCGTCAAGTATGCGACAGCAAAAGTGGCAGGTTTAAAGTGCTATTGAACTCATTTCTGATTGTTTCTGGGCGTCATTCGTGAGTTATTTCCCTAATTCTTGAGAACGCAAACAAGCTGCTTTCACTGCTTCGATTAGGGCCGATCGAAAGCCGCTACTCTCTAATTTCGCAATTCCCGCAATAGTCGTGCCGCCGGGACTTGTAACTTGATCTTTCAATTGTGCCGGGTGCATTCCCGTTTCTTGCATTAGCTTCGCCGTACCGAATACTGTTTGCAAAGCTAATTGAGAGGCGATCGCCCGTGGCAGTCCTGCACAAACTCCGCCATCTGTCAAGGCCTCAATTAAAATTGCTACATAACCAGGCCCGGAACCCGAAAGCCCCGTCACCGCATCCAGCATACTCTCAGGCACTTCTACCACTTCTCCCACGGCCTGAAAGATGCGCTTTACCAATTCTAAATCAGCCGGTTGCACGAGTTTTCCCGAGGCGATCGCGCTCATTCCCGCTCCTACCGTTGCTGGGGTATTCGGCATCACACGCAGCACTCCCCGCCCCGGGAAGGCTGGTTCGAGCTTGCTCAGTGGCACTCCTGCCAAAATCGACACTACCAGCGCTTCTGGCTCAGAATTAGCCGTTTCTCCATTATTGCCCTGTTGGCGATCGGCAGCCACGGCCAACTCCAAAGCTACCGTATCAAAAACTTGCGGTTTAATCGCCAAAAACAGCACTTCTGTAGCGGCAGCAACTTCTAGATTGCTGGCTGTTGTTCCAATCCCGTAGGTTTCCGTCAAAAATTGGCGGCGTTGAAGTTGTGGGTCGCTCACCAATATTTCTGAAGGCAAATAAACTTTTTGTGCAATTAAGCGGGATAAGAGAGCTTCTCCCATTACCCCGCCGCCGATGGTACCAAATTTTATGTTAGTCATTAGTCAGTTGTCACTTGTCACTTTTGAGTTATCAGTTGTCAGTTGTCAGTTGTCAGTTGTCATTGGTTACTTAGTTGTTAGCTAATGTTATTAATCCGCAGTGTTTATTCCACAGTTATTAGTTGTTAACTATTGACTACTGACTACTGACTACTGACTACTCACCACTGTCAACTGACTACTAACTACTGACTACTGAGCGATTGGAGCTTGTTCTGCAGGCCAGACTGTTGGTGCAGGAGCAGCAGCACGAGGGCGTCCTTGAGCAGGAGGCACTTCGTGAACCACACCAGACTGAGTTCTCACCTGCACGCAGCTAGGCGTAAACAAGAAAATACTTTCGCCAATTCGCTCTTGATGACCGTCAAGGGCATAAGTACCGCCCGCCACAAAGTCCACAGCTCTTTGCGCTTGGTCTGGGTCCATCACCGTCAGGTTCAAAACCACAGACTTCCGTTCCTTAAGCGCTCGAATTGCTGCCGGCATCTCTTCAAAAGTGCGCGGCTCCATTACTACTACTTCCGAAATCCCGTTCATAGCTCCAGGCATTCCAATCACGTTATTCATTACTGACCCTACTCCCCCGGTTGGTGCAACGACATCCATACCTGTCGATCCTACTACTGACCGCTCTCGCATTCTACGATTTTGACGACGTTCTTCTTCGGCTGCTGCGACTGCAGCGGGGTTCGGTTCAGGCGCTGGGTAGAAGTTCTGATAGCGCTCCCCTTCGGTTTCGTCGTACACGTCATCGTACTCAGGCTCATTGTTGATGCCTACAAAATCTCGCAGTTTAGAAAAAATATTCATGATTCACTCTCCTTCACGACTTTGCTGCCCCGACTATACTCGCGTCGCGCGTTAGTCGCGGGTGGCTGACTACTATATATTTAACCTAAATTGTCTTTATTAGAAGATTTGAATTATTTATCCCCTCCTAGAGCCAAATAAGGTTTGTCCTAGCCGTACCATAGTAGCACCTGCTTGAATGGCCAAATGATAATCTCCCGACATCCCCATCGAGAGCTGCTGCATTTGAATGCAGGACAAATTTTGCTGTTGGATTTTGTCAGCAAGTTCGCGGGTGCTGTTAAATAATTCTAGGATTTGCGAGTCATTTAACCCCAGTGGGGGTATTGTCATCAAACCTTGAATTTTGATATGCTGACATTTGTTGAGTTCTGGAAGGTCTGCAAGCAGTTCTGGAACGCTCCAGCCGTATTTGTCCGGGTCGGGCAACATTTTGACTTGCAGGCAGACTTGGGGAGAGCAGGACTGTTCGCCCGCCAAGCGCGAAAGTCGCTGAGCGATTTTTAAATTGTCGAGAGAATGAATCCACTGGAAGATCTCTAGGGCTTTGGCGGCTTTGTTGGCTTGCAAGTGGCCGATCAAGTGCCAGTTGATATCCGGTAAATCTTGCAGTTGCCTTTGTTTGTCGGCAGTCTCTTGAACCTTACTCTCGCCAAAATCCCGGATACCGGCGTCGTATGCTTCCCGGATAGCATCAGTTGGTACCTGTTTGGTAACGGCAATTAACCGCACTGATTCCGGCAAGTGTTGGCGAATGCTGTTAATTCGAGAGGCAATGCTCATGGGTGCTCAACGCTGGGAAGGGGAGGGAAGGAAAATTAAGACAGTTACCAATTACCAAGTTACTGATTTTCGCTATTGAAACGTGCGCTGGTGAATGGTCTGCAATTGGTCGTACTCCTGATATTGACCGCTGCGACGCAGGGTTCGCAGGCGAATTTCGACCATGAGGCGAGCGTCGGAGCGGCTGATTGGTTCAAATCTCAGCCCGCCTGGGCCGTTTGTCACCAAAAAAAACAGGCGCTGGGCGTATAGGGTGGTAAATAATTCTTGGCTGTCTTCAACCTGGGATACTCTGAAGAGGAGGCCAAAGTTTGGATGATTCAGGTAAGTTTCGGTAGTCATTAACGCTCACAATCGATCCATTTTAGATTAAAGATTTAGATTTTAGTTTCGCTCGATCGCCCGACGGCGTTGTTTGACGGCGGGGTACAAAGAGCGATCGCCGTAGCCGTGCAATAGTCTCCGTCGTGGCTGAGGCTCAATTGCCACTGGCAATTTCCCCAAACAGAGGCCTGTGCTGCTGCGGTTCCGTGCAGTTGCACGTTTGGAGCACCGTTTTCGGAGCGCCGAATCTCCACATCTGCATACCGTATTCCCCGCCATCCCGTGCCTAGAGCTTTGACAACGGCTTCTTTTGCTGCCCAGCGCCCCGCTAGTTGGTTGCAGGAAACTCGATTCATTTTACCTTTAATGCTGCTGTGTTGAGAATTTAGTGACCTACAATCCCTTTGTTCGGCGGGCGTGTAAACTTTTTCGAGGAAGCGATCGCCAAACCGGTCTAATGCGGCTTGTATGCGCGGAACATATACGATATCTGTCCCAAGATAGATGTTCAAGGTCTTGGTTCTCTAAATATTTGTCTCCATTACTTTAGCAGGACTGTCGCGCACCAGACAAAACTTACTCAAATGTAGGCCAGTGCTCAAAACGACGAGCTTCATCAGTCATTCCCAATTCTTTAATATTCTTCAATCTCAAATCTAATCAATAAATCTAAAATCTAAAATCTAAAATCTAAAATCTTAACTGTCCCAACCCCAAACCAAGCGGGCGCTCCAGAGGACGAGCAAGCAGCCGAGGGCGATCCAGTCTCGGATTTTCAAGTGCAACTGGTGCCATTCTACACGGTGTCGATCGGGACTGGTGAAGCCGCGAACTTTCATGGCGCTGGCTATTTGTTCAGCTCGCAGGAGCAAGTTTTCTAACAGTCGCTCGGCTATCATCAACCACACTTGAGCTGCGCTGCGAAATCCGAGTTTTTTCCAGTTTATCGCTCGGGTTCTGACCGATCGCACTAGATTTTGTATTTCTTCCAATACTAGGGGAATGAACCGCAAAGATAAAGTTAATGTTAGCGCTATTTCGGTGACTGGCCAGTTCAAGCGGCGCAGAGGCTGCATTAAGTTTTCAATCGCGGCGGTGATTTCTTCGCTGGCTGTGGTGAGAAGGTAGAGGTTGGTGCTGTAAATTACTGTGAAAAATAGGGTACTGACGTTGATAGCTAAATCTAGGGATTGGCGGGTGATTTTAATCGGGCCTTGTTTGAATACAACGTAACGGTAGTTTGTGGGTTGGGGGAGTTGATTTGGGCTTTGGGCTTTGGGATTGGGGATTGGGGAGTTTGAGCCTAAGTTAAAAGGTTTGTACCAGGGTTTGGGTTCTTGACGGGGTGGAAGGGTTGCGGGCTGTTGGGAAAAGGTTAATTCGTCGGCGGGGATGCGGGGCTGGTGTTCTGAGCGGAGTCCGTCGGGGGCGATCGCGCTGAGACCAAATACTAATAGACAGAATAGCAGCAGCAGTCCCATTTGCTGTTTCCACACGCGCAAGGGAATTGCTGCTGTTAGTGTCAGTACGATTAACATTCCTACTAGCATCAACCGCCAGATGGGATTGGCGAGTATTGGCGCAATCAAAAATGTCATCAACCAAGCTAGTTTTACGCGGGAGTCTAGCCGGTGCAGCCAGGTTACTGGTTGTTCTAGGTAGAGTCCTATCGGGAGCGATCGCAATAAATCCATTTTGTCGATTTGAGATTTTTAATAATATAAATTTATTGAACCGCGAAGACGCGTTAGGCGAAGCCGCGCGTAAGCGCTAGGACGCGAAGGAAGAGAAAAGAAAGAAACGCAATTTGCTTTGATTATTAAACTGCGTTTTTTCTTTAATATAAAGTCTAGAATTACTTCACGCGCAGTGCTCTGTTGGTTGTGCTGATTTCGCTGGCGCGAACTTTTTTGCCTCTCCAAAGCAGCCGCATTGGTGTACCGGTAAAGCCTAGATGTTTGCGGAATTGGCTTTCCATGTAGCGGCGGTAATTTTCGGTGAAGCGTTTGGGATCGTTGACAAATAGGGCGATTGTCGGTGGCTGCGATCGCACTTGAGTACCGTAATAGATTTTGCCTTGTTTTCCTTGGCGGGTAACTGGGGCTGAGTGCCAGCTTGTGGCTTCTTCTATGACTTCGTTAATCACGGCGGTAGGGACGCGACGTTTGTGTTCGTCGGAGGCTTTGTCTACTAATTCAATGATTTTTTCAACTCGCTGTCCACTCATGGCGCTAACAAAAATCATTTCTGCCCAGTCGAGGAAATAAAGTCGGGTTCTTACTTCTCTTTCGTACTCGTAGATGGTGTCGGAGTCTTTTTCTACGGCGTCCCATTTGTTGACGACTATGATGCAGGCTCGACCTTCTTCGCTGATGCGATCGGCTAATTTTTGGTCTTGGTCGGTAACGCCGTCAATTGCGTCAATTACTAGCAGTATTACGTCGGCCCGGCGGATTGCTTTGAAAGCGCGGTTGATCCCGAAAAATTCTGCACCGTATTCGACGTTTTTCTTTTTGCGTATTCCGGCTGTGTCGATCAGGCGGTAGGTTTTACCGTTGCGTTCTACTAAGGTGTCGATCGCGTCGCGGGTTGTGCCGGAAATCGGGCTGACTATAGCGCGGTTTTCTCCGAGAAATGCGTTTAACAAACTCGATTTGCCGACGTTGGGACGACCGATAATTGCTACTTTAATTTCCTCAACTTCTGGTAATACTTCGGTGGGAAGATAAGTTATTAATTTGTCAAGCAATTCGCCGGTACCGTTGCCGTGAATGCCGGAAACTGGGTAAGGTTCTCCGAGTCCCAATTGCCAAAAGTCGGCTGCTTGGGTGAGTCCTGTATTTTCCGATTCGCATTTGTTGACGGCGAGAATGACGGGGACTTTTTGCAGTCTCAGCCAAGATGCGATCGATTCGTCGCCGCCGGTGAGCCCGGTTTGTCCGTCTACTACGAAAATGGCTGCGCTGGCTTCTGCGAGGGCCGCCATTGCTTGTTCGCGAATTAAAGGCAGAAATTCTGTCTCGTCGTCGAATACTAGCCCGCCGGTGTCTACGACTTGATATTCCCGATCGCCCCAGTATGCTGGTCTGTAAGTGCGATCGCGCGTGATTCCTGGTTCGTCGTGGACGATCGCGTCTTGGGTATTGGCTAAACGGTTGACGATCGTCGATTTGCCTACATTGGGGCGTCCAATAATAGCAACTATAGGTAGAGACATAAAAGTAGCAGCAATGAGGCTGCGCCGTAATTTTGAGGTTTAGCCTTTTATTGTAAGCCAAACTGGCTGGGATTGTATGCGATCGGGCTGCATCGTGTATTATACGCCCTCCGGGGCTGTGCTGCCCGCGCCGCGAACTCATGGCGACCTCCGGAAACGAGATAAAGTACCATCGGACTGTTAATTTGGATTACCAGGCTCTGCCTGGTAACGATAAATGCTTGCTGCCCATTCTCTAAAAATTGCTAAATGGAACGACTTATTTCTGTATTCGGGTTAGCTGTTTTTGTCGGTTTGTCCTACGCCTTTTCAGTCGATCGGCGCGCTGTCAAGTGGCCGCCCGTATTGTGGGGAATTGCTTTACAGCTAATTTTTGCTATTTTGATTCTCAAAACTGCTCCTGGTTTGGCTGTCTTTAAATTTTTGGGAGATTTGGTGACGCAGTTTCTCAATTTTTCTGATGCGGGGGCAAAGTTTATATTTGGAGACAATTTTGCCGAACACTTTATCGCTTTTAAAGTGCTGCCGACTATCATTTTTTTCTCTTCGTTTATCAGCCTACTTTATCACTACGGCATTTTGCAGCGAGTTGTGCAAGCAGTGGCATGGTTAATGATGAAAACCATGAAAACTTCGGGCGCAGAAACGCTTTCTTGTGCTGGGAATATCTTTATCGGGCAAACAGAAGCTCCTTTGTTAATTAAACCTTATTTGGCGGCGATGACGCTCTCGGAACTCCATGCTGTCATGACGGGAGGATTTGCCACAATTGCCGGCGGAGTCATGGCAGCTTATATTTCTTTTGGAGTACCGGCTCAACATTTAATTGGGGCGTCGGTGATGTCTGCACCAGCAGCTTTGGCTATTTCTAAATTGCTGTACCCAGAAACTGAAAAGTCGCTGACTGCTGGGGGGGTGGAGGTGAAGGTGGAAAAGGTTTATGCTAATGCGGTGGATGCGGCGGCTTCGGGTGCTAGCGACGGGTTGAAATTGGCGGCGAATGTGGCGGCGATGCTGATTGCTTTTTTGGGTTTGTTGGCTTTTTTTAATGCGCTTTTGGGGTGGTTTGGAGGGCTAATTAGTTTGCCTGAGTTGTCGCTAGAATTAATTTTAGCTTATTTGATGGCTCCGGTTGCTTGGCTGATGGGGGTGCCTTGGGCTGATTGTGCAGAGGTGGGGATTGTTTTGGGAAAAAAAACGATTTTGAATGAGTTTGTTGCTTATTTAGATTTGATGGAATTGGTGAAACAACAGGCGATTTCTGAACGATCGCAAATTATCTCGACTTATGCTTTGTGCGGGTTTTCTAACATTGGTTCGATCGGGATTCAGATTGGGGGAATTGGCGCGATGGCTCCTTCGCGGCAAGGCGATTTGGCGAGGTTGGGCGTGAGGGCGATGATTGCTGGCTCTTTGGCTTGTTTTATGACTGCTTGTATCGCGGGAATGCTGATTTGAAAGTTTTGAGTTTTTAGTTAAGCTTTGCGGTGCTTATGGTGCACCTTATATTAACTCCAGTAAATGTTATTAAATAAAAGTTAAAAAACCCACCAAATTATTTGATGAGTGGTATTGCTTTGATGATTGGCGAGGCAGGACATGGAATTTTAGCGATCGGCTATTATTGAAAATAAGCAGGAGTTTAGTTTTTGACCAAAGCTTAAAACAGCAGCTTAAAAATGGAAACTAAATTTCCCTCAAAGCTCAACACATTAGGTGGTAATATGGCTGTTCTGCAACTAGAAGACGGTAGAACATATACGGATATCCGGGCAATCGCGAGTCAACTGGCCGTTTTAAATATTGAGATCGATTCTCTGCCCACCAACGAAAATCCGGCGTTTCAAGAACTGCTCGTTCAAGACATTCTCAATGTTACAGAAAAACAGCAGATTCTCGCAGCATTTAATAGCGAGTTTGAACAGTTCAAGCGCGCCAGCGGATATCAGTGGTGCGACTTAAAAGTGCTGCATCCAGGTTCGCAGCAGATTTACGCGCTGATGACTCAAAGCGATCGCACTCACACCCACACAGATGCAGAAGTTCTTCACATTTTAGCTGGGGAATGCGTTTTTGGGTTTGTGTACTCTAACGGCTCTCAGGTACAATTAATGATGCAAGCTGAAGAATACATTAAAGTGCCTGCCAATACCGAACATTGGTTTTATCTCACTCCGTCGCTGTACTTGAAAGCCTTGCAGTATTACACCAGTGCTCAAGGCTGGGTTCCTCAGTATACTAACAGGAAACTAAAAATTAAAAACTAAATTTAGGGTGCGCTTCGGCGCACCTTCCTCTATCAAAATAGACGCTTGAAATGGCGAATTAACAAACAAAATCTCTCTCTAATAGCCTAGGATTAAATGCTCTCTACTTCATTAGGAGGGGCCATTTCAATTTCTTCGCAACGCTGCAAAAGCGCTTCTATTTCCTGGGCTAAAAAAATTACTTCCGGCCAAGAAGAACCGTTAATTAAATCTTGAGCGTGAGCTAATTTGTTTCTCAATGCTTCTGCTGACTTTAAAAAACGCTCCCCGTAGCGTTTGGATTTGAGCCCCAGTCGATCGACTATTTCAGCAGAAGTGAGGATTAAATCTCGCTTGTCGCAGAATTGCAGGTAATCGATTAAGTCAATCGCTTCATTTCGCGATCGCCCCAATTCCCAAAGGTGTTTGGCGGCTAAAATGCGATCGCCCTTAAGGAATTTTTGCCAAGAATCTTGGGGAAAGTAAATCCGCACGATTCGCAATAAATTCATTTCGAGAAGCGTCACCAATCCAAACAGCAGCATCCGCACCGGTGCTTTTTGCAAATCGCCGCAGGTAACGATACCGTTGATCCTGTTGCTTTCTAATACAAATAATCTCGGTTTTTCTCGCAGCAGCGGCAGCAATTCCATCAAAGGAGTGGCAGCGGCGATTAATTCTGAGGGATGAAAAATTTGCTGGTAGTCGCTGCACTTGCCTGTGATTAAGTGCGATCGTTCTACATAGCCGCAAACCGTACCGTTTTCTTCGATACCGAGTACGTCAAAATCGCGGGCCTCCATCCACGATCGCAATTTGACCGCATCTTCGCAAGCGGGGACAGCTTTCAGCGGTTCCGCGAGGTATTTAACTGTAATGCTGTCTTTGAATAAATCCCGCAAGTCGGCGGAACTTGATTTTAAATGTTTCATGTCCGGTAATTTCATGGATCGTTGCTGCAAGTAGAGACGCGGCATTACCGTGGGAAGCATCTCAGTTTTGTAACAAGTATTTTTTAGGAGTGGGAGGCGGACGATCGCACACGGATAGTAAAAGCAAAACTGAGATGCTCGCTTAGCGTGTCTCTCCAAATTTCATGATATTACTTACTGGCTAACTCCGGGCAATAATGGTTGGCGGCAAGAGTGGTAATAATATCGGCATCCGCCAGAAAACTTTCTTTGACAGTGGGATTTTCGATACTGACAGCTTGCCCGATCGCCCTTAATTTAACTTCCGGCAGAGAAACTCCCGCTTTTGCTTCCGCACACATTCTTTTAGCGGCCGCAATTTTTTGACCAGGTGCCCTTTGGATTGCTTGCAATAAATTATCCGTTGCTTCGGGAGAGTAGCTTTTTGCTAAGCGTTTGTAGTCTTCGACAAATTTCCCATCGTTTCCTGTCAGCTTAATGTCGGATTCTTGAGGCGAACACAACAAATTTAAGTTAATTACTTCTCCCACTGAATTAACAAGAAAACATCCTTCGCGTTCTTGGGCGATCGCGCTTTGGTTGCTGGGTACAAATTGTATAATAACGGCGGACAGAACAGCAGTTAAACGCAAGTATTTTAGCATGGGAATTACGTGATATATTGGGAATTTTTAACCGACGAATGCGGAGCAATGCGGTATTTTTGAGTTAGAGCGTGTCCGGTCAATTAACCGACGAAATACTTGGCAAGGCTAGTTTCACCCACACTCTATAATTTCTACTAAAAATCGGCATACATAAACCAGCCCCGACTAAGCGAAAATAAATCATTGCAGGAAAATCAACCGACATAATATCAGACGAACATTTCGTTGTCTAGGGAAGTTTTCATTAACAGCAAACATCCCCGTTGTGTGAGGGGCGAATGTGTGGAACCTGGAACCGATCGAATGTAGTCGCCTTGATGGCAAATTTCCCCTTCTACAATTAAGTCTCCTTCTAATACAAGCACTTCCTCCGAGGCAGCGTGTCGGTGCATGGGAAATGTTACTCCCGGTTCTAATCGCATCAAGCAGGTAATTTCGCGCTTTTTTTTGTCAATGTAAAGCTTGCCAAACGAGACTCCCGGAACTCCATAAGATTTCCATTGGACATCGTTCGATCGCACGATTAAAGATGGAGTATTGTTCTCCGTTGGGGAGGTAACACTCGGCTTTAAATTGACTGATTCTGCCGGGGTTAGTGGCAGTTCGGCTATGCGCTGTAACACGCGGTTTTTGAGGTCGGGGGCGACGGGAACTGGGGGGGCTGTGTAGGCGATCGCGGCAATTGTTGATTCCAAAGCAGCTAATTCACTTTTAAGTTCTGCGGACTCTTTCAATTTCTCTGCAAATGCGCCACGTTCTGACTCGTCGAGGATATCGAGAGCTTGAAGGGCTGCAAGGATGTTATATTCCTCGTCTGGCATAATTTCCCTCTGTTTTTCGCCAATAATTGTAATTCCGCCTAAGTTGATTTTAAATTTGAGATTGTCTCCTGCGCTCGCACTCAAGATGGATGATTGGAGATGCCACAATTTTAGATTGATGTTAAACAACTTAAATTTTGTTTTTTGAGAATCTAAAATTGTTCGCTCAAAGCCTGACGCAATTTGGAAATACCCAACCGAATTCTGGTTTTGATTGTACCTGTCGGGATACCAGTTTTAGCTGCGATCGCCGCGCAAGTCAATCCTTGGTAGTAGGCGAGTTCGATCGCCTGTTGCTGTTCCTTTGGCAGTTTTTCTAAGGCCGCTTTGACTTGTTCGCGGCGTTCTTTAAACATTGCATCTTCCATCGGTTCTGCAACGTTAGAGATGGGTACTTTAGCCTCTTCCAGACAAGCTTCAGCAGCCCGGACTGTTCGCTGCACAGCTCGCAACCGATCGAGGGAACGACTGCGGGTCAGCATGAACAACCAGGTATCTGCTCGACTGCGAGAAGGATCGTAAGTTGCTGCTTTTTGCCAAATTTGGGAAAAAACATCGAGTACCACTTCTTCAGCTTCTTCTACCGAACCCAGGATTTTGTAAGCGAGAGCGTAACTTGGGCGACCGTAGCGATCGTAAAGTTTAGCTAATGCCGTTTGGTCTTTCCGGGCAATCTGCACTAAAAGCAGCGATTCATCGCCTGACTTCTGGCCTGTCATCTCAGTGTACCGAAAATTTTTGTTTTGACTGCACAGATCCAAAATTAAAAATTCGGCGTATATCACTACAGAACATAATTGTAAGTTTGAAGTTGGGGGTACAAACTGGAGTATGCCTTTTCCGGCCAATTTTGTCGTGCTTTGAATTGTAAAAATCCCAAGTCATCTTGAATTTTACCACCTAATTAGTTATTTTCTTGAGACTTAGCAATCCGCTTTATGCAGAACGAAGAAATGCCCGGAGCCTGAACAGTCAAAACAACGCCATTTACTCGTTCCTAAGCTCTGTCTGCTCACTCCCAAGAAGAGCCGGGGAACCCATATAAGCGAGGCTCTGTCTCCTAGCACGAATTCCCAAGAATAGCCCGGGAATGAATAAATCCTCAATAACGCACTTTTTTGCATAAATTAATCTTGTAGCACAGATCCAAAATTGCCAAACCTTCGTATACCACCAATAGGGGAAGGCTCAGCAACAGCGCAAAAGCCCGACATGTTGAGTGATTTCAACCTGTTGCTCCCAAAGTAAAACCTGCGAAGGCGGGTTATTTACCATTGATTTGTGCAAAAATATCATTGAAATACAGGTGCTAAGAGTGAAGCTCACAAAAAAAATTCGCCGAACCATACTAGCTATTGAAGTAGCTCTAATTGCTCTATTAACTCCAGGGATAATTGTTGCTTCAGACCACGACGACGGCGAAGTAGATATCAAAGGTCGCGCTGTCAATTTAACTGACGTGTTCGTCTATCGCGAAAAAGACCAAAACCCCGGTGCTGCGGAGGGGGATTTAGTATTTACCATGAATTCCAATCCCAGGTCTGTAGCCCGCTTTCAATATTATTTCAGCACTACAGCCCTCTACCAATTTCACATCACGCAGGTAGGTGACGTGAATTCTACACCTACTGGACGTTCGGATATTATCTTGCGGTTTGCCTTTAGTCCGCCTAATAATCAAGGTATGCAAGCGGTAGCTGTAACTGTTGTTCGCGGTGGCTCGGAGACTGTTTTTAAGACTACAGTTAACGGCGGGCTAATTGCCACAACTCCCCTGAACTCTAATGCTGTTGTGAATACAGTACCTGTGGGCGGTTCTAACTTGACTGTATTTGCCGGTTTACGCGAAGACCCGTTTTTCTTTGATGTGGAACAATTTTTCCGAGTTCGCGCCGCAGCTTTAGGCACTGGGCCGCGCACTGCTTTTAAAGAAGCGAATCAAGCGATCGACTTTACTAAAGGTTACAACGTCAATACAATTGCTGTCCGCGTTCCGAAAGCGTTTTTGCAAGCAGGAACTGGGGCGAATACTTTTGATGTTTGGTCAACAGTTGCGATCCGGGATGGAGCTGGCGGTTTCAAACAATTCGAGCGTTTGGCGAGACCTGCAATTAATGAGGGTTTGATAGTTTCTTCCGCTTATCTGGAGGCATTTAATAATATTCCTCCGAAATTGGATTTGAGCGCTGCTGCTGCTCCGGTGCGGCAGGAAGCTGTTGCTACTTTGAATGCTGTGGATCTTTTGGACGGTCGGGATAATGTCGATCCAAATGCGATCGCCGGAGCTTTCTTACCCGATGTCATGCGGATTGATACCACAAAAACCAGCGGCTACGCTAGCGCTACAAATGCTCAAGGAAGCTTGATCGGAGGTCGTATGCTGATGGACGACGTTATTGATATCACTCTGGGAGCTTTGGTGGGTTCTCCGGTGGGCGATAACGTTTCATATAACGGAACTCCGGGAAATCCGGCTCAGGGACACAAACCTTTAGAACCCACTTTTCCTTATTTGGCTTTGCCTAATTAGTGATTAGTCATTAGTCATCTGTCATTAGTCAGGGTTTACTGACTAATGACAGATGTAAAATCCTTTTTTTAACCGCAGATGAACGCTGATTAACGCGGATGTATGAAAACTAAGACTAAACTGGAAATAAAATCGGATATTTTCTCGTGGTGGCTGCTGATAGTAGTTCCTTTAGTTGGGATGGTAGTAGTGAATTTACCTCCTAATTTGCGTTTTATTTCAGATAAACTTTATAACGATAGTCCGGCCAATCTAGACGCTAATTACCGCTATCATTTCTCGGAAAGTTTGAGAAATAATCCCAATCAAAAGGAAGCAATTAAGCAAGAGATTGCTTTTTACCAGCAGCGGTTGGCCGTTGATTCCCGCAGCGGTTTGAACCGGGCGTCACTGGCGGGATCTTATTTGAAAATGGCTCGCGGTACTGGGGAGGGAGGTTGGTTTTTATTGGCAGAACAGGCGGCTCAAAGGTCGATCGCCGATTTGCCTTTTGACAACCAAGGTGCGCTGTTAGTTTTAGCTCGAATTGCTGAGGCGAGACACGATTTTGCTACTGCTTTGCGCTTTGCTAAACAGGTGGGTTCTGACAATGAAGATGCGATCGCCCTTTTAGTTACATCTCACTTAGCGATGGGTAAAGTGAGCGAGGCAAATGCAGCCGCAGAAGCCTTAGTTAATCGGATTCCTAACTTGGGTTCCCTCACTTTGAGAGCTTTAGTGAGAGAGTCTCAGGGCCGAGATGCTGAGGTTTTGCAGGATTACCGCCAAGCAATGGCCGCGGAGGAACCGGGAGAGGTTGCTGGTTCGGCGCGGGCCCGATCACTCTTGGGTCGATTTTACGCGCGTCGCGGGCAGTTTGTGCAGGCGAAAGCGCTGTTTTTGGAGGCGCTGCGGTTGGTGCCGCGATACCCGCTGGCGCTGATTTATTTGGCGGATTTGGAGACGCGGCAGGGCAATTATCGGGAGGCGGAAGGCTATTACAGCAAGGTTTCTGCGTATTCGGGCGGGGTTGAGACTGTGTTCGATCGCATTGTCGATCGCGGTATGGCGAGGGTTAAGGAGTTGCAGGGAGATGCGAACGAATCCCGGCGACTTCGCGACAAAGCAGAAGCTGGGCTGCGACAGGAACAGGTTTCTGGATCTGGCGGTTTCGGGCACCGCAGGGATTTGGCGAGTTTGCTGCTGGAAAAAGGTCGATCGCAGGATGTCACGGAAGCGCTGGCGTTAATGCAGGAGGAGGTGAAAATTCGCCGGGATGCAGTGACCCTAGATACTTTGGCTTGGGCGCTTTCGAGTGCTGGGGAATGGCAAAAGGCCGATCGAGTGATGGCCGAAATAGTGCGATCGGGGATTCGGGATGCGGGTATGTTTTACCGGGCTGGTGCGATCGCCCGGACTTTAGGTAAGGATGCTGAATCTCGCGCTTATTTTCAAAAGTCCAAGGAAATTGACCCGAGTTTTGACGATCGATCCCGCCAAGCATTGGGTTTGGGAAGTTATGAATTTTGAGATTAGCTAATAGCAGCCATTCGGCAAAGTTCGCCATTCCGTCAATCCGCCAGGGGTTTCAACCCCTGGCTCAAAGCTTAAGTCCTCTTGCATAGGACTGAAATGCACAATTGTTGAATTTGATTAGCTATTCAGTCGGTTTTAACCGACTTTCGCTATGAGACGGGGATTTCAATCCCCGGCGGGCTTGCGGGTAAGCGCGCTGGAAAAATCACAACAAAAACAAATAATTCATCCGAAAATCACTAAAAGAACAGGGATTTATGCAGTACAAAATAAACCGAATTACCCAATTATTTATCCTATTTTTTCTGACACTTTCATTGTTACTAACAACCTCAACCAGGCCCGTTTACTCGCACTGGTCAGACTTATCCGTAGCAGAAATAGTAGTCAACGATTTACAAACCGAAATAACATTAACTTTCCCAACAGGCTTAACAAACTTCGCCGACGACAATCGAGACAGCCAGCTACAACCTGCTGAAGTTCGCAGCCACCAAACACAGCTAGAAAAGTTTTTTAGCCAACAAATCCGCCTCACCAACAGTAGCAACATTCAAGGCTCCGTAGCAGTAAAACCGCTAGAAATAGCAGCTAAAAGCGCGAGTGTTATCCAGCAGCCCAATACCCACAGCACCTTAATTTTAGACTACACCTGGCCCCTACCTTCTCAAGATAAAACCCCCGGTTTACCTGACTCAATTTCCATCTCCAAACCAGAGAAATTGCGGATTAATTACAATCTGTTTTTGCCCGAAGTTCCGACAGCTAGCTGCCAAGCTACGATTGTACAAGCGGGTGCTGTAAAAAGCTTTGTGTTTACACCGCAAAACCGCGACTTTTTGTTAGCAGGAAAGGAATCTATCTGGGATTCAGGTTGGAGTTTACTGCTAGCAGTAGCGGGAGCATTTGCTTGGGGATGCGTGCACGCGATGTCGCCCGGACACGGAAAAACCATAGTCGGCGCTTATTTAGTTGGTTCGCGGGCTACTCCAGTACACGCTTTATTTCTAGCAGCGACCACTACAATTACTCACACTGCCGGCGTGTTTGCTGTGGGCGGAATTACTTTGTTTGCTTCTAACTTGATCGACCCGGAAAAATTAGATCCTTGGCTGAATTTAATCTCTGGTTTATTAGTAGCCGTAATCGGGTTCAACTTACTCTTATCAAAAATTAAGACTAGGTTAGTAGTGAGGACTGAAGTTCTCAAAAAAATCAAAACTAAAATTTTTAATAAAAACTGGTTTTTAAGGAGTAAAGTCCTTACTGCGGAATGTGAAGAACCAGTGAATCTTTTGAGTAGGGGAAGTTGGGAGAGAGAATTTAAACCTGTAAAACCAGATATATCTCACCACTACCACGATCACGGAGACGGCCGCCTTCACTCGCATTTGCCTCCCGGTGCTGACGGTTCTGCTATTACTTGGAAAAGCTTATTAGCGTTGGGAATTTCCGGCGGTTTGTTGCCTTGTCCTTCCGCTTTGGTGATGCTGTTGAGCGCGTCGGCTTTGGGCAATGTTGGTTTGGGAATGACGCTAGTGGTAGCGTTTAGTTTGGGATTAACTTTAGTGCTGAGTGCGATCGGATTAATCTTAGTTTATGCCAAACGAAATTTTGATAAACTGCCCAAACAGATAACAGCAGTCAAATTTCTGCCGGCGATTAGTGCGATGTTTGTAATGTTATTGGGGTTGGGAATTACCGGACAGGCGATCGTGAAAATATTGGGGGCAAATCAGTGGGTAATTGGCAATGGATAAGCATAAAATTAGGACTCTCCCTCCTAACTACAAACTTACGAATAAGTCGGATTTTAGATACCCGATTTATTGAAGAAGCCGGGTATCAGGGTATTGTGTTTTTTAGCCGTTGCTCACTGATCAGGCCGCGCTATGTTTCTTAATAATTTCGGCTAAATCCGGTACTCCCTTTTCTACATAAGTCTTAGCTGAGGGGCGGAGTTTGGCATAGGCGCCTTTAACCATCGATCTGGTGCTTTTCTCGACCCTTTTGTCACTTATTTGGAGCAATTCGTCTGCTACTTCACCTTTTCTTTGAGCAAAATATTCGACTGGGTTGCCATTGTTTACCGCTTCAGTCCACATCGGATCGAGTGCGATCGAGATTTCTGGCAGAAGTTGATCGACGACTTGGGCGCAATAGTCAGCCCGTATCCCCTTGACAGTAGAGTAGGCAGCTTTAAGAGCCATACCACCCAATCCGGGCGCTGCTGCAACTTGTTGGTCTATCAACTTTACACAGTCATCAACAAAAGTTTCTCTGTGGTTTTCATTCAAGAGAATATCACTAAGTCCCATTTTCACTTTCCTTGATTTAATAGTCAATGTGCTTATTAGCTTTGAGCTCAATCTGACATCATATATCTATTTTGAGCCTTTATTCAAGGTTTCCCAAGTTTTTTAAGGTTTGAATGTGTCTATGACACAACCTAATGTTGAGATTTGTTTAGTATGTTATGGGAATTAATGTTCTATCTGCTACTAATTATTTGGCTGCGGTTTGTAGTAAGGGCTTTAGTCCTTATTAGGTGATATTAATGAGGACTAAAGCCCTGACTACAAACTGATGAGTTGTGAACAGTCACATAAAAAATAGAACAGCTCGAAAAAAATATTAGAAAGGTTCTGCCTAAGTCCGATCGCACTTGCACGTATGAGCTGGCACGTATCATTAGGATTGGACGTTGGGCTTGAGGGCCGCAGGTACTGCAACGATGGGAACTTTCTGGGTTTGAGCCGGGCGATCGCTCGATCGCAATACCAAATTTTTCGGTAACGGCGCGGAAGTGCTGAGTCCGGGAAATACTTGAAGCGATAAGGTTAAGCCAGCAGCTAATAATACTTTTTCTAACATGGCACTGTCTCCAATTACATATGCCCTAAGGCATAATTCCTCTTACACCTACAACATATAAACATCCTCAGTCGCTTGGTGCGATCGCACGGGCATAGTTTAAGTGACATCTATCACCACGGAGAAGGGGGTGATGGGAATAGGGGGTGTGGGGATAGGGGGTGATGGACCCTAGGGAACTGGGGGAGAGTGGGAAATCTTTCCTGGCACTTGTACCGTCAACATCGGTTGAACGTGTTAAATTCCTTACATCGGTTCGTTGCCGAACTTCCCCCCAAATCAAGAATTGTCCTAGAGAAAGAAGCCGTTGAGTCTCTCTCAAAGGTAGAATTAGCGCGTAGAAGTTATTTGACACAGCGGAGGTACCGACAAGATGCTTGCATACATTCTGGCGTTGGCGGTCGGTCTAGGCAGCTTCAGTATTTACATGGCGGCCTTCTTTTTTCCAGAAGTACACCGCAAAAGTGATTTTACCTGGAGCGGGGTAGGGCTTTTTTATGCGTTAATTTTATGGGCTTGTGCGGGACGAATTACTGGTGCTCTCCTGCTTGGTCAAATGGCGGGCGTGGCGATGTTGGGCTGGTTTGCCTGGGAAACTCTGACTTTGCGCCGGCAAGTGACACCCGTTGCTGAGCAAACGCCGATTCCTCAGTCGGCGAATTTGGCTGCAGCAGGCGTGCCGTTGGCTGCCTTGTTTGCCAAGAAAAAAGAACCCGCAGCGAAAAAACCTAAGTTTGTTCGATCGCCCAAACCGAAAACTGATGTGGTTCCAGCACCCACTCTGGATAAGGGCGAGGTAAAGCTAGAGGAACAGCCGCCGATTCCCCCCATAGCTGAAAGTATTGCTGAAAGTTCGATCGCTCCGACGACTGAAAGTGCGATCGCCCCTGACTGGACAATTCCCGACTCGAAACCACCTGCAATTGCAGAAATACCAGTGTTTTCAGTCGAAACTCCTGCTGCTGAGACTTCACCAACCCCAGCAGAATTAGCCAGCAGCTTCACTCCTCTACCTCTACCTCTAGAAATTTCTGAAATAGCCGTTCCACCAAGTGTGGAGCCAGCAGAGGCTCAGCCAGAACCTCCACAGCAGCTAGAAGCCGATGATTTTGACGAGGAAACAGAATGGAGGACAGCCGTTAAAGAGTCGCAGGCGGCAGCAGCGGTGGCGGCGGCGGTGGCCCCAACTCCTCCTACTCCTCCTAAACCCGCTAAAAAATCCGGCGGTTTCGGAAGTCTGTTCGACAATATCAAAAATAGTCTCGGCGGTATGTTGGGAAGAGGTGCGGGTAAAAACAAGTCTGATGCAACTCCCCAGACGCCAAAACCTTCAGCGACTCCAGAATCGATCGCACCTGAATCTAAAATAACGGCAACTCCTGCAGCGGGTATCGACCAAATTCTCGAATCCGAATTAGCCGAGGTGGCTGCGGAAGTGGCAGCCGAAAGTAGCAACACTGCTGTTGAAACAAGCCAAGGAGTGCCGTTTCCCAACGATGTTGAAGCAATGGCCTTTTTGATGGCCACAGAAACCGCGAGTTCTGACAAAATAGGGGAAACTCCGATCGAAGATCGATCGTCCGCTGACACCCAGACACCGCTGGCGGCTGTTGGTGAACCGGAAGCAGCAGCAGGCGTACTAGAAGCAGAAGCCCCTGCTGTATCTCTGGAAACCCAGACACCGCTGGCTGCGGTTGGTGAACCGGAAGCAGCAGCAGGCGTACCGGAAGCAGAAGCCCCTGCAGCATCGATAGAAATGACTGTGGTGGAAATGGCAGAGCCTGTAGAGATAGAAGTACCGGGAGAACCTGGGTTGAGCGTGCAGGTGGAAACGGTTTCAGTATCAGTGATCTCGATCGAATCCACAGATAAAAAACCATCTTCTGAGGGAGAACAACCGGAATTGATTCGCCCGAATCCCCCCCCTCCGGATCTAGTAGAAGCTGCTCAAGCGGCCCATGAATCCAAGTCTGAGAATGTATCCGGCGAAGATAAGCCGTTATCTTGAGGCAAAAAGCAAAAGGTAGAAACCAGAATTTTTTTGATTCTGTTTTCTGCCTTCTTACTTCTTACTCCTTACTTCTTACTTAGGCCCTCTTCCTTCCTCCTTATTCACGCTTGACTTCGGCTCTCAACATCCATCCGTTAAATCCGTTAAATCCGTTATATCGTTTCCGGTTGCATCGGAATAATAAAATCGAGTCAACAGTTAACACTCAACCATTTAGTTTTTAGACTCCGAGTCAGCAGTTTACACTCAACAATCAACAATCACGGACGGTGGAACGGGAATAGATATTAAATCCCTTACACTGCGCGTTGCCGAACTTCCTTCTCCCTTAATATTATGAAAGCAATTATGGTCGTGGGAACAACCTCTCACGCAGGGAAATCTTTACTCGTGGCAGCTTTGTGTCGAATCTTTTCTCGGCGAGGCTGGCGGGTAACTCCGTTTAAAGGTCAGAATATGGCACTGAATTCCTATGTCACAGCGGCCGGCGGAGAGATTGGTTACGCTCAAGCAGTGCAAGCTTGGGCTGCGGGCGTCGCACCTTGGGTAGAAATGAATCCGATTTTGCTCAAGCCACAAGGAGACATGACTTCTCAATTGATTGTGAAGGGCCGGGCGATCGCCAATGTGCGAGCATCTCAATATTACGAGCAGTATTTCGATATCGGCTGGCAAGCTATTCGGGACTCTTTAGAATTTCTCGGCCAAGAATTTGACATGATTGTTTGTGAGGGAGCCGGTAGCCCTGCTGAGATTAATCTCAAACACCGCGATTTAACAAATATGCGGGTAGCTAAATATTTAAAGGCTCGAACTTTGCTAGTAGTTGATATCGATCGCGGCGGTGCTTTTGCTCACATTATCGGTACTTTGGAATTGCTCGATCCCGACGAACGAGCTTTAATTAAAGGATTCATTATTAATAAGTTCCGAGGACAAAAATCGATCTTAGATCCGGGCCTGACTTGGCTAGAAGAAAGGACGGGAATCCCGGTAGTTGGGGTGATTCCTTGGATAGACGAAGTGTTTCCCTCAGAAGATTCTCTGGATTTGCTCGATCGGCGTTCTCCCAATGCTCAAACCGACATCAATATTTCCGTCATCCGCCTGCCGCGAATTTCCAATTTTACAGACTTTGACCCCCTAGAGTCGGAAACTTCCGTCACTGTCAAATATGTCAGCCCAAAAGACAATTTAGGCCATCCAGACGCCGTGATTTTACCAGGCTCTAAAACTACAATTTCCGATTTGCAAGTGCTGCGCCAAACAGGTATGGCAAAAGCTATTCAAAATTATTTAGTAGCTGGCGGTACAGTCATGGGAGTTTGTGGGGGCTTTCAGATGCTGGGACAAAGTATCACGGATAAAGAAGGGGTTGAGGGAGAAAAGGGAGAATTTCCAGGATTGGGGTTGCTGCCTTTGAAAACTGCGATGGCACCGAACAAAATTGCCCGCCAACGAATCGTAACCTCTAACTATCCTCAACCGGGTTTGCCAGTTTCCGGTTACGAAATTCATCAAGGAAAAACGCAAATCCTAGAATCAGATTTGACTCAACCGCTATTTGACGATGCTAGTTTAGGCATTGTCAATACTTCTCAATCAATTTGGGGCACATACCTGCACGGCATTTTTGACAACGGAGCTTGGCGGCGAGCTTGGTTAAATCACTTGCGACAGCAGCGGGGACTCCGCGCATTGCCTACAGGTATTCCTAATTACCGGGAACACCGAGAAACTCTGTTAGACTCTCTAGCAGATACAGTGGAAAAGCATTTAGATATCAAGCATATTTTAGGTTAATTAGTTAACTGTTGACTGTTGACTGTTGACTGTTGACTGTTGACTGTTAACTGTTGATTATTGTTTGTTAGAGTTGAGGTTCAAATTCAATGACAAAAGTTTGTTTTTTACCAGATAACGTGACAGTTGAAGCTGAACCAGGAGAGCTTTTGCTAGACGTAGCCAAACGTGCAGGGGTTTCTATTCCTACCGGCTGTCTCATGGGTTCTTGTCACGCTTGTGAAGTAGAAATTGATGGCGGAGATACGATTTGTGCTTGTATTTCCGGCATCCCTTCGGGGAGAAAGCAAGTGACAATTAATCTGTATGTTGACCCGACTTGGTAATTTGTCACTTAGCAGTTGGCAGTTGGCAGTCAACAGTCAACAGTCAACAGCTAACACTGCCATATTTCCGATTCCAAACCTTTAATTTTTTTGCCATTCTTGCTGTTTTTTGCGAGCAGATTGCAGCCATTTTTGGGATTCGGGATAAACAGTTGTCCCGGGTTTCACGGATTCTAATTGATTGATAATTTGTTGCAACTGGCTGAGGGAGTAACCGGGATTTTGAGAATTCACATCTTTTTGCAAGTTGGCAAACAAGTTTTTAGCTGCTTGCAAAGCTGTGGTAGAATCTTTTTCTGCTTGCAGTCTAATCTGGGTGATTCCTAAATTTTTTTGATATTCAGCGAGTTTGGTTTGAGCATCGAGATAGCCCGGATTATCGAGGGAAATTAATTTTAGTCGGTTAATTCCTTCTTGCCACAATTCTGCTATTTGCTCCCACTGTGCGGCGGGATGGGGAGGTTTTTGGGAGGCGACGGCGGCGGAGAGAGCAAATTCTTTGGCAGCTTCAATTAAGTTGTCAGCCTGCACAGAACCGGTGGCGACGCCGCCCATTGCTTGAAAGTCTCTTTCTGCTGCTTTGAGTGTTTTCTTAGCCGTTTCTCCCGCGAGGGTTTCGGCGGGAATTTGATTGAGTTGGTCGATCGCACTTTGCCAATTTACCGTCGCTTTTTGTCTATCCGCAGCCGTTTTGGCTTGCTGATACTCCTGTTTCGCGGCCTTTAGCGTTTGTTCGACTTGATTTAACTGAGTAAAAGCATTTTTTTGCTGGAAAATCTGAGCTTCCATCCGCCCGACATTTTTGCGGGCGGCTTCAAATTCATCGAATGTAAACTGCCAACTGCACCTAAAAAAAGAGCAGTACCTCTTTGGGTAATAGCCGAGGAACCACACCGGCAAGGCGTCGAGGTGTTTTTGCGCTTGTTTTGCTTTTATTTCGCCCAAGTCAAAATCAGCGACAGCCGTGGCTTTATTCACCAGTTGATCGGATTGTTCCACAAGGGCGATCGCCTGCCGGTAATTGTGATCCATACTCATAAAACTCGGCAGCAATAATATCGGCATTGTTTTCGCCACGGGCCAGCGAATCATCGGAAAAGGTAGATTTAGCAACCAAACTATCCCCGCAGCACTTCCCAGCAAACTCCCAGCAAAGATGATTTTACCGAACAATCCGGGCGGGCGGTTGGCTTTGACGGCTGCTTTGAGAGCTTGTTCGCTGAAGTTGGGAAATTCGTCTTTGAAGGTATCGCGGATTTCTTCTCTTGAGGCGAAAGTGCCGTTTTGCAAGCGTAATTTCTCCAACCGCTTGATTACCATCCGTCGGTAGACATCACCGGCTACACTATCAGCCGCCGCGCACTTGTCAACTTCGGCCCGCAAAATTTCAAAAGCTCGATCGGTAAGACGCGCCATAAAACTCACCTATTCCCTTTTAATTATTTTACAGGTTTCCAGTCCAAATAATTGTTAAAATATATAAAGTTTATATCAAATAATCCGAATTAATTTCATGCCGACTGCTTTAATCACTGGTGCTTCTGGCGGAATTGGTGCAGCCTTTGCCGCCGAATTAGCCAAACGCCAGCACAATCTAATCTTGGTAGCTCGTTCCGAAGACAAATTGCAACAGCTAGCTGCTAAACTGCAACAGGAATTCAATATTTTAGTCGAAATTATCGTTCAAGATTTGACCGCACCCGGAGCCGCAACTGCTGTATTTGACGCGGTTGTTAAAAAAGGTTGGACGGTGGATTTGTTGGTGAACAATGCGGGTTTTGGCGATTACGGTGTTTTTGCCGATCGCCCGCTTGCGAAACAACTAACAATGGTGCAACTAAATATTGTTGCATTAGTTGAACTTTCGCACTTATTTTTGCAGGGAATGCGGCAGCGAAAATCAGGAAGTATCATCAATGTTGCCTCCATCGCAGCTTTTCAACCGATGCCTTACTTGTCGATGTATGCAGCGACTAAAGCTTTTGTTTTAAGTTTCAGCGAGGCGCTTTGGGCGGAAAACAAAGATTTAGGAATTGGCGTTTTATGCCTTTGTCCAGGGCCGACAGAATCGGACTTTTTCGCAGTAGCTGAATTCCCTCAATCAATGGCATCCAGCAGCGGGCAAAAACTCGTTCCCGCAGCGGAGGTAGTGCGAGATGCTTTGAAAGCTTTAGAGAAAAATGAGTCTAATGTTGTGACAGGGGGAATTCCCAATCAAATCATCGCCAATATGCCTCGATTGATGCCGCGAGAACTTTTGGTGAAGTCGGTAGAAAAGGTGTTTCGGGCGAAAGAGGAATAGTTCGCCCGGGGTTTCTATCCCCGTCTCATAGGGAAAGTCCTCTCAAGAAGACTGAAAAGCAAATTAAATAAACAATTAAATATTTGTCACCATTCTTCAGTCGGTTTCAACCGACTTTAGCTATGAGACAGGGGTTTCAACCCCTGGCGGAATCGCGGACAAACAAACGGCCCCCTGCTGGACAAATCATCGCACCTACAGACAGATGAACGTTCGCCAATTTTACCAAAAGGTCGATCGTACATTCGCGCCACCAAAATCCCCGCCACCAAAATCCCCGACACCAAAATCCCCTACGCTACCCCACAAGTCCGCCGGGGGTTTCAACCCCCGTCTCATAGCAAAAGTCCTCTAAAAGAGGACTGAAAAGCAAATTAAATAAACACTCAAATATTTGTCACCATAATCGATTATTTCTCACCATTATTCAGTCGGTTTCAACCGACTTTAGCTATGAGACAGGGGTTTCAACCCCTGGCGGAATCGCGGACTCGCGGACAAACAAACGGCCCCTTGGACAAACCATCGCACCCACGGACAAACCATCGGGCCGACGAATAAACGATAAATCCCCGTGGTGTTGCACATATTGTCGCCCAAAGGCGAGAACCCCTACAAAAAACTTGGCATCGCCAGCCCCGAAGCGATGAGTTCCACCGATAATAAATTAATGGATCGCAGAATCCCAAATCCCAAATCGCAATGAAGTCAGAACGCGAACAAGCCTATCTCAACCTGATAAATCAACTGCTAACCTGTCGCAGTGGCGAAGAAGCGGAGGTATTGAAAACTCACCCGGAATTGCTGGATGATGCCTGGGTGGCGGCAATGCTAGAAGAGGCAGAGAATCTTAGAAGATTTGGGCAACTAAATAACGCTAATCGGTTGATGAATTGTGCCGGGATACTGCTTGGGATGAATGACAACACCTCAGTGGCAGTCACCCGAAAAGCAGAAGCAGACAGACTCTTTGAACAAGGTCATCAGCAGGCTAGAACCAGTCAATTTCGAGTGGCTTTGGAGTCTTGGGAACAGGCATTAACTATCTATAGGGAAATCGGAAATCGCCAAGGAGAAGCCGCTTCCCTCGGCAATTTGGGCGCTACTTACCAATCCCTAGGGCAATTCCACAGGGCGATAGAATTTCACGAACAGTCTTTAGAGATTTCACGGGAAATCGGATATCGCCAAGGAGAAGCCACTTCCCTCGACAATTTGGGCAATGCTTACCAATCCCTAGGGCAATTCCACAGGGCGATCGAATTTCACGAACAGTCTTTAGAGATTAAACGGGAAATAGGACATCGCCAAGGAGAAGCTTATTCCCTCGGCAATTTGGGTAATGCTTACCAATCCCTAGGGCAATACTACAGGGCGATCGAATTTCACCAAAAGTTATTAAAGATTTCAAGGGAAATCGGAGATCGCCAAGGAGAAGCTGCTTCTCTCGCCAATTTGGGCTTAGCTTACAATTTCCTAGGACAATACCAGAAGGCAATCGAATTTCACCAACAGTCTTTAGAGATTGCACGGGAAATCGGAGATCGCCAAGGAGAAGCCGCTTCCCTCGGCAATTTGGGCGCTGCTTACCAATCCCTAGGGCAATTCCACAGGGCGATCGAATTTCACGAACAGTCTTTAGAGATTGCACGGGAAATCGGACATCGCCAAGGAGAAGCTATTTCCCTCGGGAATTTGGGCAATGCTTACAATTCCCTAGGGCAATTCCACAGGGCGATCGAATTTCACCAACAGTCTTTAGCGATTAAACGGGAAATCGGATATCGCCCAGGAGAAGCTGCTTCCCTCGGCAATTTGGGCGCTGCTTACCAATCCCTAGGGCAATACCAGAAGGCGAGCGAATTTAACCAACAGTATTTAGAGATTTCACGAGAAATTGGATATCGCCGAGGAGAAGCGGCTTCCCTCGGCAATTTGGGCACTGCTTACCAATCCCTAGGGCAATACCAGAAGGCGATCGAATTTTACCAACAATATTTAGAGATTTCACGGGAAATCGGAGATCGCGTGGGAGAGTCAAGCTCTCTCAACAATTTAGGAAATACTTTCCTAAAAACTCACCAACTTGCTGAAGCTGAAACAGCACTTCGCGCCTCGATCGCAATTCATGAAACTCTGCGTTCTGAATTAGTAAGTAATGACCACAAAGTCTCAATCTTTGAAAACCAAATATCTACCTATCGCCTGCTGCAACAAGTCCTAGTCGCCCAAACTAGATTTGATGAAGCCCTAGAAATATCTGAAATGTCGCGCACCCGTGCCTTCGTCGAGTTATTGCGGCAAACCTTATTAACAACCCCCCCTCAGTCCCCCCCTTATCAAGGGGGGGAAGAAGAGTTATCTCAGTCCCCCCCCGATCAAGGAGAGGAAGAAGAGTTATCTAAATTCCTCCCTCTTAAGCCCCCCCTTAGCAAGGGGGGGTTGGGGGGGTTATCAAGATTTGAGGAAGAAGCAAACCTCTCAAAGCCCCCCCTTAGCAACGGGGGGTTGGGGGGGTTATCAATTCCCAAAATCCAACAAATCGCCCGCGACAGAAACTCTACAATAGTTGAATATTCGATTATCTTTGATGACATTTACATCTGGGTAATCCAAGCAAACGGCAACATCACCTATCGCGCCGCCAACCTCGAACCCCTCAACCAACAAAACCAATTCCTCAAAGAAATCATCCTCAAAACCCGCGTCTCCATCGGCACCGATGAAACCGACGACGAAGGCAACAAAATTAAGCTAGAATCCCAGTACAAACGAGACGAAACAGGCTGCTTTCCCCTATTGCAACTCCTCCATCAAATCCTGATCGAACCGATAATCGACTTGCTACCCACCGATGCCAATTCCCCCATCATCTTCGTCCCCCACTACGACTTATTTTTAGTTCCCTTCGCCGCCTTGCAAGATAGCAACAACCGCTACCTAATCGAAAATCATACCATCCTCACCAGCCCATCCATCCAAGTATTAGAAATCACCCGCGAACATCAAAACCGAGTGCGAGGATTGAGACAAGCCGCCCTAATTGTCGGCGATCCAACCATCGCCCCAAAATTCAACAAAACCCCCTACAAACTCCGCCAAATTCCCAGGGCAAAAGAAGCCGCCGAAGCCATTGCCGCAACTTTAGTAACCCAAGCAATTAGCGGAGAAAATGCCACAAAAGTCGCCATTTTAGACAGAATGCTAAACACGCGCATCGTCCATTTATCCGCCCACGGACTCCTCGACGATTTCCAAGGTTCGGGCATTCCAGGCGCGATAATTTTAGCACCATCAGGAGACACCGACGACGGCGCGCTTAACGCCGCAGAAATCCTGCAATTAAAACTCGATTCCGAACTCGTAGTATTAAGCGCGTGCAGCACCGGAGGCGGTAAAATCACCGGAGATGGAGTCATTGGATTGTCGCGCTGCTTCATCCTCGCCGGAGTCCCCAGCATCATCGTTTCCCTGTGGAATATGGGAGCGATTTCAGCCAAATTACTAATGACTGAATTCTACCAAAATTTAGCACGGGGCGAGAATCGAGCAGCCGCCTTGCGGTGTGCTATGCTAACCACAAAAGCTCGATTTCCGAGTCCCATAGCTTGGGCTGCATTTACCTTAATTGGCGAAACCGAAACTTTACCGCTGTCAACTGAAAAGATTGATTTAAGGAGATTAGTAATGTCACTTCCCGATGAGGCCACACCCGAAGAAATTGTGGCTGCTTTCAGTAAGTTATTGAAAATATCCGAGCCGCACTTTGTCAAACAATTATCCGCGATTGATGTTGGTTCGACCGATAATATCAATATTATCGCTCAAACAATCAAGGATTGGTGCGAAACTAGACCTCAAATAGAAGAGAATTTAGAGAACGAAATTTATGAAATGGGTGCGGGCGGTACAGATAGCGATGCACCGGAGGAAATCGTCAGGGAGTTTTACGAAACGCTGAAGGAAAATCAGATTCGACTGGGTTTGCCTCCGTCGTCTGCGCCGCCTGCACCGCCAACAAATAATCCACAAACACCTTCCTAGGATAGAAACCATAAAAATCTTGTAGGCTGGGCATCTTGCCCGCCCCAAATATCTGATAGAAATACTCGAAAACATATCAAAAACTTGATTATGAGCCAAGAATGGCAAATTAAAAATCCCAGCATTAGCCTCTATCCTTTCCACCTGCGGGATGATAGGGACGAAGGCTATAAGCAAGTAGCAAAAAATGCCCAAATTTTGTGGGAAAATCTGGCAGATAATGTCGGCAAAGAATTTAACATCAACGAACTCAAATCCCTCAGAGACCAGCTAATTTGCTACAAAAACGGCGTCTATTATCCAGACGGCGAAGAGGAAAATCTGACTCCGGAAAAATTGCTGATTCCCGATGGAAAGACTTTGAAGTTCCAGCCAATTACTCAGCCAGATAACCAGAAACTTGATGGTTCTATCAATGCTCTGCGAGTTCAGGATACTTACATCGCAGACTTGACATTTTGCTATAAAGATGTCACAATTAAAGTAGCTGACTTAACTCGATTAAATCCCGAAGGTTGCTTGTTGCCAAAGGCGATTCAACCGTCTCTGGGACAGACATTATTATTCTACGCCGCACCAGCAGTTTATGATACTTACCGGAAACTAGCTGACGAATCTGTTAAAGCTTTTGTACAGGATAAACAGCCACAATCAGTAGACTTTCGCGCCGAAGGAAAGTTATTCGGGAGTCCGATTTTTGAGTATGACAGCCGAGAAGATGATGTGCGTCAGCGGTGTCACATTCTAGTATGGTTGCAAGAAAATCCCCGAACTTTGGAATTCGCAACCTCGACGTTTAACTTTTACTTGATGAATCTGCTGTGTTCTCGCGCTAAAATTGTATTTATGTATGGCGAAACTCGGAAAAAGTATCGCAAAGCACAGCAAATAGTGGGCGAGTTAGAAAAGAAGCTTCCCGACTTGGATGCAATAGAAAGCGAACAAAATCGACAAGTTAAGTTGCAGAAGTTAAAGGAGTTGCTGGCTCAAGTTCGCACTAAAATGTTGGCTTTTGCTCAGCAGGTGCGGTATTTGCAAGAAGACAGAAATACTATTGATACTAATGCTGAAAATTATGGTGAGGCGTTGACAAGAATTAGAGGTTTGTGCATCCCAGGCGACAATCTGGATTTTTGGCAGAAGTTTCTAGATTTAGCTGAGGATAAGTATCAGGGGCAAATTGAAATAGATTTAAACTACCTGATTGCTAGTCAAAATTTGTTCCAGCAGTCGATATCCACTGTGCGCGGGATGGTGGAAATCGAACAGGTGGAATTGGACAGGGAACAGATGGAATTATACAAGCAACAGGAAGACAGGGAGAAAAAGCGATCTCGCCAGCTTGAGAATATCATCTTTTTTGTCGGAACTGCGATCGGCGGCGGACAAATCTTTTCGGCCGCCTATCCTCTAATCAAGGATACACCGATTAAATGGCAACCCGATTTTTCTCTACCGCTGCATCCCTTTGCTGCGACTATTGTCTGGAGTCTGCTGTTTGGCTTACTATTTGGCTTGTTAATGCTGGGTATCGCCGTGTTGATAAGGAAAACTTTTCCCCGATAATTTGGATTTAGGACTTACGCATAAAACCAAAGAAACCTGGTTTTTTGCAGTTTTTGCGTGGTATAACTCATAGGTTGCAGCATTCTTAAGAACAGGCAAGATGCCTGTTCCACAAAGAGTCAATTTTTTGGTGGGAGTAGGGGTTGGGCCGAAGATGCCGCCCATAAATTACAAATATCGAGTTAACTGCACTCGATAGCGTTCCTTCTTAGTAACAGCAACTTCCCCAATTTCCAATCTTCCCTTGCCCGTAACAGCAATTAAATCTCCAGACTTGACATTATAACTAGCTTGAGTAACGTCTTTCCAGTTAACTCGTACGTCGCCACTATCAATTAAATCGGCCATTTTGCTGCGAGACATTGCGAATCCAGCCGAGGCGACAGCATCCAATCTCATGGATGCTTCAACGGTTGTCATTTCTTTCTTTTTGGGTTCTCTAATTTTGAGTTCGCTCAACTCAATGCGCCGCGTTTGTACAGGAACGGATCGCACTTGCTGCAAACTCATCTCCAAATACTCTACCATCTCGGGCATGACAATGGCTTGCGCGCCGCGTTCTCCCAAAACAATCACATCGCCCGTTTTCTCGCGGACAATTCCCGTACCCAACATCGCCCCCAAAAAGTCGCGGTGAGAAGCTGTATCGAACAAGAAATTGCCAGCGATTTCTACTGCAGCAACGTTAACGCTAGCAGAGTCGATCGGGATATCCGATCGCGCGATCGCAATCCTTTGTCTTTCAGCTTGCGGGTAGCCGCCCCAAGCCACTAATTCCACATCAGTTAAGCGCTTAAATACTGTCAGAGTGTCCGCCAATTCTGGAGGCGACAGAAAATCAGTCAGAGTAACTTCCCAAGTTTTAATTGCTTGTTCCGCTTGGTCGATCGCCCGTGCCACACAGTCGCGGTTTTCGATGCCTTTTAACAGTTCTTCTCTTTGTAACATCAGTCAATTTTAGATTCTAATTTGAAATTGCCAAAGCTTGCTGTAACTAAAAAGTCTACTTTTTTAACAGTCGCACTACTTTAATTATAGTCTAAGATAATCCTATAACGAACTTATGATTTTTGGGACTCGCAAACCTGATATGATGAACATGATTATTGTAGCAAATGTATGAAGTCCTCGAGTTTAAGCAAGGTTAATATTTCAACGCGGTTGCTGTGCCAGGAAGCAGCCGAACCGTTGAAACAAGCGCTACAGGATAAAAGCCTTGTACCCGAGGAAGCAACGGCATTACTAACAGCAGACGAGCAACGCGCCATTCCTGCCATCAGCAAAAATAAGGCGTTGATCCAGGAAATTCAGAATCGGGTGCAGGGGTTGCCATCTTTCCATTCCTTGCTACAGGGCGATAGCCGAAACTTGACACATATTCCCGATGAAAGCGTACATCTGGTAGTCACATCGCCCCCGTATTGGAATTTAAAAGAATATCTCCAAAATCTCAACCAGCTTGGCCAAATAGCAGACTATGAAAAGTTTTTGCAGGAGCTCGATCGAGTATGGCAGCAGGTATGGCGGGTTTTAGTCCCCGGCGGACGGCTGGTGATTGTGGTGGGCGATGTCTGTGTTGCCCGCAGGCGGTTTGGCAGGCACATGGTATTTCCCCTGCACGCAAGTATTCAGGAACACTGTCGCCATCTGGGATTTGATAACCTCGCACCGATTATCTGGTACAAAATCGCCAATGCTTCCTTGGAAGCAGCGGGGAATGGCACGAGTTTTCTCGGCAAACCTTATGAACCCGGAGGTGTCATCAAAAACGACATCGAATTTATCCTGATGCAGCGCAAACCGGGCGGCTACCGCAGTCCCACCCTCACAGCACGGGTATTGTCCGTAATACCGGAAACTCTCCACCGACAGTGGTTTCAACAGATTTGGCAGGATATCAAAGGTGCTTCCACCAAGCAACACCCCGCCCCGTATCCTTTGGAACTGGCAGAACGACTGGTGCGGATGTTTTCTTTTGCAGGGGACACGGTACTTGACCCATTTATGGGGACAGGAACAACCTGCGTCGCCGCTGCCAACTGGGGGCGCAACAGTATCGGGGTAGATGTTGAGCCAACTTACCATCACCTAGCGCTGAAACGGATGCAGGAGACGTATGGCTTGCGCGTAGTCTACGACAGAACGATGGGGGAGGTTGCTGAATGACGAAACAGACACCCACTATCCCCGATGATGTCTTCCGGGAGGCGGTGCAGGGTTTCTGGGATACCCGCATCGCCCAGGCACAAGCCCAGGTGCTAGCTGGCAAGGTTGACCAGGGGAACCGCAGTGCGGTGACAGGCGGCAAGCAGATGGACGGTTTCATCCTGACGCTGACTAATTTCTTGCTCGCTGTAGGTGTTCCTCAAAACCATATCCATGTTAAAAAAAGCCTAACCGTTATACCGGGGTTCTTTCGCCCGACCAAGATGTACGACTTTTTGGTGGTAAACCGAGAAAAACGGCAACTCAAGGTAGTCATCGAGTTGAAGAGCCAGGTTGGTAGCTTTGGCAACAACTTCAACAACCGCACAGAAGAAGCGATGGGGGCTGCTCTCGACATCTGGACAGCTTACCGGGAAGGGGTGTTTGGCGCAGCACCTCCGCCACCGTGGTTAGGATATCTGTTTGTTTTGGAAGACAGTCCTGCCTCGCGCACCCCGGTACAGGTTGCTGAACCGCATTTCGCGGTTCTGCCAGAGTTTAGAGGGGCCAGCTATGCTAAACGCTAGGAACTGTTTTGTCAGAAGATGGTGCGGGAAAGGCATTTCACGGCTGCTTGCTTTTTAGTGACAGGTCGCGAACAGGCAGCACAAAATCCCAACTATACGGAGCCCTGTCCAGACTTGTCGGCCGTCAATTTTTTGCAGCAGCTTATCCGGCACGCGCTGTAGAGTAAGTAACAGATTTTATAGAGCCGCCACAGCACAGGAAAATGCTTTTTTAAAATTACAAAATATCACTTAAATCCAAAACAAAACCGGGCAATACATCTTCGCCTGACAGAGTTGCAGGCGCATCTAAAATTTCTACTTCTCTACCTTGACGGGAGATTTCAACTTTTCTATTTTTGCGATCGAGCAACCATCCCAACCTCGCTCCATTTTTCACATACACTTTCATTTTAGCCCGCAATTTTTCTAGGGAGTCAGTGGTCGATCGCAATTCCACCACAAAATCGGGACAAATCGGCGCAAATTTCTCTTTTTGTTCGGGAGTTAAAGCATCCCACCTATCGCGCCGCACCCAAGCAGCATCGGGAGAAATATCTGTACCGTCGGGGAGTTTAAATCCCGTTGAAGAGTCAAAAGCAATTCCCAAATGCTTATTTTGACGGCTCCAACCTTCGAGTTGAAAACTTTGATCCGCATTCCGTCTGCCAGTATCCCTACTCGCAGGCGGCATAATAATTAATTCTCCCGTTGCAGTGCGCTCAAATCTCAAATCCCGGTTGTCTATACACAACTGAAAAAACTGCTCGTCTGTTAATTCGAGCGTTAATTCTAGGGGAGAATGTAGGGGTATAGTTTGTGATTCCATAACTGCCTCCACATATTACACGAGTTTACTGTCAACAGTTAACAGTTAACCGTCAACAGTTGACAGTCAACTCTTAACTAAGTCTCTGTATAACCTTGGATATTTTCCGGTTCAAACTGCTGCAAAATCTTCGCAGCTTTCCCAGTCAAATCATCAGTACCCTTAACCGCAATCAAAAATTTACCCGCATTCAAACGGTTGCGGTAGGGCAAAGCATCGCCGCTGCCAAAAGCCATGCCCCCGGCTCCGCCAACAACAAAGCTGCCCATCCCGCCGGCGATCGCACCTAGCACTCCGCCGATCGCGTGATCGCCAATTTCGCCCGCCCACGCAAAAGTCTTCAACTGAGTCATCAGACTGAAAGTAACGCCAGCAATAAAGCCAAACGGCACCAGCCAAACAGCCATGAGTTTAGCTTGTTTATTCGCTTGCTGGTTGGGGTCGATCAAGCCAAATTCATCAGCAGTTTTGTAGCCGCGGCCCAAAATGCTCACTTGCTTCATGGGCAAGCCTTCTTTTTCCAGAGCACTGTAGGCAGCTTCGGCTTGAATTCGATCGGGCAGTACGGCGATAAGATAATTCATAAAAAATACTCGGTAAGTGGGAAACGAGCGTGGCTTTAGCCCGCTCGTGGAAAACGACCAGGCGATTTCAATCGCCTTAATTCCCCTTACGGGGCGGAGAGGGAATTTAATACAACCTCTCCGATTTTTTGAGGTATGGTTGCCTCAACTCCCTTGCGGGGTAAAGTTAGCTTCGCCAATGTTATAAAGGCTTGTTAGGCTGGCAGCACTGTTTCAGTGACTTTAAAACTGTTTAACCACCAGCGACAGAGCGGGGGACTAGCTTCGCATCCCAGGGTGTCATGACCTAAATAACGTAGTCAGTTAAGACTGAGGCTGGTCAGTACAGCTTGCTTTGATTGCTCTTACAAGCGAGCGTGGCTTTAGCCCTGAGTTACTGACTAGAAAACAATTCCTGATAGTTAGGCTTGAATAGCCAAAGTCTATTATAGACCGAAAAGACATACTAGCTAAGCACTTGCGGGATTTTGAGACGGTCAGAGAGTCCGATCGCCCGCAAAGCTAAAATATTTCACGGAAAAAACGGCCGACCTTGACCGAATACAGATACAATTCAAACTGCACAAAGGCAAGCTTGAGCTGAGCTGTTAGATACTGCTCTAAGTCATAAGTCTCAACTTTGAGCTCGCCAACGCTCGGTCTATTTTTACTATTGCACTCAATTGCTTGCTATGCCTAAAGTTCTAGTATCCGATCCGATCGACCAAGCCGGAATTGACATCCTCTCCCAAGTCGCGCAAGTAGACGTAAACACAGGACTCTCAGCCGAACAACTGGTAGGAATTATTGCAGATTACGACGCTTTAATGATCCGTTCAGGCACCCAAGTTACCAAAGAAATCATTGAAGCCGGGAATTCACTCAAAATCATCGGCAGAGCCGGCGTCGGCGTAGATAATGTCGATGTACCCGCCGCTACCCGCAAAGGAATTGTAGTCGTCAATTCCCCCGAAGGCAACACGATCGCCGCCGCCGAACACGCGCTCGCCATGATGCTCTCGATGTCCCGCCACATCCCGGAAGCTAACGAATCCGTCAAAGGTGGTAAATGGGAACGCAACCGCTTTATCGGCGTAGAAGTTTACAAAAAAACCCTCGGCATCGTCGGTTTGGGCAAAATCGGTTCCCACCTCGCGGCCGCAGCCAAAGCAATGGGCATGAAACTGCTGGCCTACGATCCCTTCATTTCGACCGAAAGAGCCGACCAGTTGGGCTGCCGCTTGGTAGAACTAGAACTGCTGATGCGCGAATCCGACTACATCACCCTGCACATCCCCAAAACGCCGGAGACCCTGCACTTAATTAACGCTGAAGTGCTGTCGAAAATGAAGCCCACGGCCCGCATCATAAACTGCGCCAGAGGCGGGATCATCGACGAAGCAGCCCTCGCAGAAGCCATCAAAGAAGGCAAGATCGCCGGTGCCGCGATCGACGTTTACGAACACGAACCGCTGGAAGCCGATTCCCCGTTGCGGACTGTCGGCCAGAACATCGTGCTGACGCCCCACTTGGGAGCATCCACAGCGGAAGCTCAGGTGAATGTGGCGATCGACGTGGCTGAACAAATTCGCGACGTGCTGTTGGGGCTGCCCGCGCGATCGGCTGTCAACATACCCGGCATTTTCCCAGACTCGATCGAAAAACTCAAACCCTACCTGCAACTCGCCGAAACCCTCGGCAACCTCGTCAGCCAGCTAGCCGGAGGCCGAGTCGATTACCTCAACGTTCAACTGCAAGGCGAATTGGCCACCAACCAAGGTCAGCCCGTAGTCGTCGCCGCCCTCAAAGGCCTGCTCTCCCAAGCCCTGCGAGAGCGCGTTAACTACGTCAACGCCAGTATTGAAGCAAAAGAACGCGGAATTCGCGTCGTCGAAACCAGAGACGCCTCAATTCGCGACTACACCGGCTCCCTGCACCTCTCGGCCAAGGGAACCCTCGGCGAACACACCGTGACAGGTGCAGTGCTCGGCGAAAGCGAAATTCGGATTACCAGTGTTGACGATTTCCCGGTCAACGTTTCGCCCACTCACCATATGCTGTTTACCCTGCACCGCGATATGCCGGGGATTATTGGCAAAATTGGTTCCCAATTGGGCAGTTTTAATGTCAATATTGCCAGTATGCAAGTAGGCCGTAAAATCGTGCGAGGCGATGCGGTGATGGTTTTGAGCCTCGATGACCCTCTACCAGAGGGGATACTGGCTGAGATCCTAAAAGTTCCGGGAATTCGGGATGCTTACACGGTAAATCTTTGACGGATTTTGGAGTTTAGATTTTGGATGCAAGGGCTGATAATTGGTAATGGGTAATTGGTCATTGGTCATTGGCAAGAAAGCGGGAATTTTTCTATTAGCCAATCCTCCTTCCTCACTCCCCTGTTCCCAGTCTCCAGTTCCCCTAGGCCAATCTAAAATCTAAAATCTAAAATCTAAAATCGTTATGGCACATAGCTGGTGGGAAATTAGAATTCTTTGCGATCCGGCGCTGGAAGATATCATCTTTTGGCGTCTGGAACGATTTAACTGTCGGGGAACTGCTACTGAGATCAAAAGCAATTCCTGCCTGATGTCGGCTTATTTGCCCGAAGAACAGGCAGGATTGCTGGATTTGGCCGCTCTGTCTCTGTGGCTGCGCCAAGATGCTCTGTGTGCAGGTTTGCCCCTACCTGCGATGCAGTGGGATTTGATTGAAGACGAAGACTGGGGCAGCACTTGGAAGGAGCACTGGCAGCCTCAAGAAGTGGGCGATCGCTTTTTAATTAATCCGGCCTGGCTGCCCCCACCGACTGATACCGATCGCCTCATTTTGCGTTTAGATCCGGGTGTGGCCTTCGGTACCGGTGCTCACGCTACTACTCAACTTTGTCTGGAGTCGCTGGAAATGCGGCTAGGTTTTGATGACAGCAAGTCCGTAGTTGCCGATATCGGCTGCGGATCGGGTATTTTGTCGATCGGCGCCGTGTTGTTGGGCGCTACAAAAGTTTATGCTTTGGATACAGATCCTTTGGCAGTGCGATCGACCATTAGCAACAGACTACTCAACCGCGTTAATTCTCAGCAGTTAGTTGCAGAGCTCGGAAGTATCGATCGTTTGAAAGAAATGGTAGATGAGCCGATCGACGGTTTGATCTGCAACATTTTAGCAGAAGTAATCATTGATTTAATCCCGCAGTTCACTGCAATTAGCAAACCAACTACTTGGGCCGTGCTCAGCGGCATTTTGCTCGAACAAGCTAAGCCAATTGCCGACACTCTAGAACAGCACGGCTGGATAGTGGCTACTCTATGGAAGCGCCAAGATTGGTGTTGTTTTAATATTCGGCGGAATTAACAATATGGTAATTGCTAATTCCTAATTGCTAATTGGTAATTTTGAGTTCATGTTTCATCTTTGGGAAGTGAATTTAAATAAATCTCGCACCTGAAAATAAACCGCGCCAGCCCAGTAAAAACTATTCACCAAAATTAACAAGGTTTTTCCAGCATAAGAATTAATAAAACCAAAAACGCGGTAAGTTGACAGCAGCACTAACAACATTTCAACCATAGAAACAATTGCCCCGTAGTGCTTCCTATCCCAATAAGAAATCGGACTGATAAAACGGTAATGGCTGAACGGAAAAAAGTGTCGGTGAGCGTCGTCATTGTGGACAGGCAAATCTCCCAGAGAGTGTAGTATCATGCTGATAAACAGAATTTGCACACTTGGCCAGCCAAAGTAATAAGCAATTAGCAAACCAATAACCGCAAGGGGAATTGAATGAAACAGAGCCACAATATTTTGCACAAAAGGCTCATAATATGCTTTTGACCAAATTGTAGCTGCGGGCAAGCGAGCAATGTATTTCGCCCAAAAGTAAAATAAAAATATCGGAATATCCGGCAAAATTCCGCCGATAACAATAATTAGATTAGCTTGCGGCAGTTGCGGTTTGCCGAGAATTGCGAGATTGATAATAGCGTGGCTGGGAGTCTTCATAAGTAGGGTGCGTCAACTAGGATTATCTTATTCATAATTAATCAGATATGAGCTGACACACCCTACGCGTGAAATAATTGGCTCGTGCTACAAGTGAGGTTGCAGTCGATCGATCAACTGCGCCGGTTGCATAACTCCCTCAATGCGATCGACCTCAGCGCCATTTTTGAACAGCACCAAAGTCGGCAAAGCATAAATGTGATGCTGCGACGCCAAGTGTTCGTACTTATCCGTGTCAATTTTGACAACCATCAGCTTGTCTTTCATCTGACCGCTCACTTGCTCCAAAATCGGTGCCATCATCTGACAAGGCCCGCACCAAGTAGCGTAAAAATCTACCAACACGGGCAAGTCAGAGCCCGATAGTAACTCTTCAAAACTGCTGAACTGTTTTTGAACTGCCATAAGACAAAATAATTTTTTGGGTTCTGGCTCGATTTTAGTGCAAAATTCTCTGGTAGATTGCGAGGATACAATTATGGAATTATTGCCAGAGAATTTTCAGAGATTGCGGGGTCAAGTTGCTGTCGTGACCGGTGCGTCGCGGGGAATCGGCCGCGCCGTTGCTTTAACCCTAGCGGCAGAAGGCGCCAAAGTCGCCGTCAACTATGCGAGTTCGAGTGCTGCTGCTGATGAGGTGGTAGCAGAAATAGTCGCTGCTGGAGGAGAAGCTGTGGCACTTGCAGCAGATGTCTCGAAAACTGACCAAGTAGATTTACTCACCAGTAATGTCATGGAAAAATGGGGACGGATTGACATTTTGGTGAACAATGCAGGCATTACTCGCGATACTTTGCTGCTGCGGATGAAGTTGGAAGATTGGCAAGCGGTAATTGATTTGAATCTAACCGGCGTGTTTTTGTGTGCAAAAGCGGCCAGTAAAATCATGCTGAAACAGCGAAGCGGCCGAATTATTAATATTGCTTCGGTTGCTGGGCAAATGGGCAATCCGGGACAGGCTAATTACAGTGCGGCAAAGGCTGGGGTAATTGGGTTTACTAAAACTGTGGCGAAAGAGTTGGCCAGTCGCGGGATTACTGTGAATGCCGTTGCACCGGGTTTTATCACTACAGATATGACTAAGGATGTCAAGTCTGATGAAATTTTGAAGTATATTCCGCTGGGGAGATACGGGGAAGTTGAGGAAGTTGCGGGGATGGTGAAGTTTTTGGCGGCGGATGCGGCGGCGGCTTATATAACGGGGCAGGTTTTTAATGTGGATGGGGGGATGGTAATGGCTTAGGATTTCGGGATTTTTTTAACCGCAGATATCGCACAGGCAAGATGCCTGTGCCACGATGAACGCGGATATTTGCGGTTAATAATTATTTTAAGGCGGCACACAACTGACTGAGGACTTTTTTGTATTTGGCAATGCGTTGAAAATCTGCCTCTGTGGGATTGGCGATGCGACGAATATCGAGGTTATGAGTAACATCAGCGATCTTGACTCGCAGTGCGATCGGGTTGGCAATCACACGTTCTAAATAAGCTGCATAAGCTTCTCCTTCTATTTTGGTAATCGCCGCGAGCGCCGAGACTAGAACTTCAGGAAAACCTTCGCTTCTAAGTTGCTCAAATGTAAGTTCAGAATCTTCCACGGCATCATGTAGAACCGCTACGATTTTCTCCTCTATAGAGTTTACATTTTCCATTACAAATAGCGGATGATCGAGATAGGGATTGCCTGCCTTATCAACCTGCCCCTCATGAGCTTTTGCGGCGATCGCGATCGCCCGTTGTAGTAATGATTCGTACTCTGAATTCGTATTTGACAACATCGTAAACAATTTCTATATTAAAGTTTCAGTGCCCTCGCGGGGAAAAGGTAGTGTGTGACTTCGGAGTTGAACGTTCATCGTCGGCTATGCGTTGTCGGCAGTGAATTTGAGCCGCAGCAATTCGTTGCCAGTTTGTTCGTGAACTTTTTCACTTACCATTTTAAAGCCATAGCTTCCGTAGAACTTCCGACCGATGGAGTTTGCTTTGAATACTTCAACTTCCAAGTCACCGCGTAATTTCTGTGCATGATCCATCAATGCCCTGCCGGCACCAGTACCCTGGAACTCCGGCTTCACGAATATTCCCCCCACTTCGTTGCCGAGTAAGGCTATGAAGCCGAGAACCTGTCCTTTTTGTTCCACAACCCACGTTTCTGCATTTGGTAAATATATATTAAGAATATTGTAACGCTCTTGTTCTATGAATTCTTTTGTTAAAAAAGGATCGGCTATCCTTGAGGCATTTTCCCAAGAAGACAAGACCTCGTTTAAATCTTTATCTTCATACTTACGAACAATATGTTCCATGATAATTTCTTGATTTTCTGGTTCAGCGAACACCGCAGAAGTTGGCAAAGCCAAAGTTCGCTCTGCCCTTAAAGCCAAAGTGTCGCGGAATTAGCCCGATTAAAATCCAAAAGGGCGATGGGAACTAAATTAATGGCAGATATGAGCGCCTTATCAGACTCTAACTCCGCCTAAAATTATTTGCTTAAATATTCGTCTAGTTGTTAAAAAACCTTACTGTTTTAACTCTATATTTTCCTAATCCAATTGTACACCACAGCATACAAAGCCAGCAACTTATTGACAAAACTTTGCCAGAGAGAACCTTCCCCTTCCTCAGAAACTTCTTCGATTTTCACGGGGAGCGGCGGCATCCCGACTACTTCATAGAGCGGATATTCGCCACTTTTCCCCGGAATTTGCACGGATACGCACTGATTGACGATCGCCAATTCCTTCACTTCCTGATAAGTCTCCTCGGAAATCAATAAACTCGTTCCTACTTGCTTATTAGCCGCCTCGATCCGGCTGGCTAAATTCACTGCATCCCCGATCGCCGTCACTGTCTGATTTTTCAAAGCCCCCAAATTCCCCACAACCACCCAGCCGCAGTGAATCCCAATCCCAATCCGCAATTGGTGACGGTACAAATTTTCAAAATAGGGATTGAGTTTCTCTAGTTCCTCCAGCATTTCCACCCCAGCCCTTACCGCTTGTTCGGCCGCCTTGTCAGGATTTTCCAACCCAAACAGGGCCATTAAACCGTCACCCATATAATTATTAATCATCCCGCCATTCCGGTTAATCGCAAAACCCATTTTTTGGAAATAGCGATTTAAAACATAGATTACGTCGTAGGGCAACAGCGATTCTGCAAAAGGCGTAAATCCTCGAATATCCGCAAACAAAATCGCAATTTTTTTCTCTTGACCCACAGGAGGAGAAATCAACTTTCCCGACATTTCGTCGTTAAATGATTCCAAGTCTTCAGAATCGATCGCCAATCGGCGCAAAATCACCTTGCCGCCCGCAACCTGCGTCTGACAAGCCAGCCTAATTTCCGGCTCTAAACGCAATTTTTTCGCGAGTTCCTCTTCCGGCGAAGTGCGCGGAGAGCAAAATTCCAAACCTTCGACAATCAATACCCGGCAAGTCGAACACCGGGCGCTACCGCCGCAGATGTGGGTGTGCGGAATGCCGGCACGCAGAGAAGCTTCGAGAATTATATCGTCGTCGTCTATCTCGATCGTGCGATCGTCCGGCAGATAGTGAATCTGTGGCATATGTGGCGCGTCTAGCTCATTAGCGAAGAATCTCGCGGACATCTGTTATTGCAGGGAACCTGTATGCAAACCCGGTTTCTCGGCATTTTTTCTGCGTCCCCTGATTCCTTAACTATAAGTCGCGATCGGCATTTGCTTCTCGTTGTGTCAGCTCAACCCCCCAACTGACAACAGTTTAAAAAAAGAAAGCAACTCTAAGCAATAGTCCAACTCTTAGCTCATCATTCATTCTAAATTCTAAAATCTAAAATGGTATAACTGAACACTAAAATCTTCATAGCACCGTGAAAATACCCCCATTCAAGCTGGGGAGTTAATCTAAAATCTAAAATCTAATATCTAAAATAGACTGACATAATTCTTAATAAAATTATTATCGCCCAAACCCCTATAAATCCGTTATCAAATCCCCTTCAACCGCCATATATTTTTAGGATTTTGGGGAGTTTTGGTATGCAAACCTTACTTGGCAATAGTTTCAGCTTTTTTGCTCTCTAACAACCAGCTAATTTTCGTGAGATAGAATAGCAGCATCTTTAAAACCAGTATAGCCATGACTTCATCAACAGCCCTACAAAGCATCGAAAAACACATTCCCATCGTGGGAAATATCCATACCAAAAGTCCGATCGCCTACGGAGCAACCCGCCTCGCAGTCAGTGCAGTTAACGCGGCCCACATGGCAGTAGCAGAGTCTTATATCAACGGCTTAGAAGTACCGGATTCTGTATTGCGATCGCTTTTTGATACCTGTATGCCCGTATTGTTCCGGCACTTTCCCTCTCTGCTTACGGCCTACGAATGGGTACTGACAGAAACAGATCGTACCGCCGAAGGGCCGCGGGATTTAATGAAGATTCAGTACGACTTACCTCAAGCTATGCTGAATCCGATGTTAGGCGACGGCAAACTCATTTATCCTAAATACAGCATGGGATTGTGGGAAAAAGGAGCGGCCAACCTTGAACAATCGCAAATGCACATGATTGATGATGTGATTGAGAAGCTAGAGATTCAAGATGGCGACAATATTTTAGACTTTGGCTGCGGTTGGGGTTGTGTTCCCAATTACATTCTTTCCAAATTCCCCAATGTCACCTTTACCGGGATTAACTTGAGCCACCAGCAATGCGAGTATATGCGTCAGAAGATGCAAGACCCCGAAAGCTACCTTAGTTCTGGTCGATTTACCCTATATGAAGGAGATTTGAACGAGGCCCAATTCGAGACAAAATTTGATAAAATTCTCTCCATCGGAGTTTTTTGTCATGTAGGCAATTTAACGAAAGCTTTCCAAAAGCTGGCATCTTTCCTGAACGATAATGGCAAAGTTTTTATTCACATCATCACAGTTCGCACTCCGAACAATATATCCAGCGTTTTCACCCACAAATACATTTTCCCCCACGGCCGTTACTGGAAATACGATGCAGTTCCCAGCCACAACAAAGACCTCAAAACCATAAAAAACTGGTATCTAAACGGATACAATTACTCCACAACTTTTGCTAACTGGCTGAAAAACTTTGACGATTCTCAGGCAATAGTCAAAGATTTAGACTACGGCATCGACTATGCCAAGTTTCCCCGCATCTGGCGGTTTTACCTGATTTGGTTTGTGGCTAATTTCGCGAGTTGCGACGGCGAATATAACGGCAACGGCCAATATTTAATGGTTGGTGCCTAACCGCTAATGAGTAGACCCACCTCAAAAAACCGAACACCCCGAACCCCGACATCTCAAAGAAGTCGGGGTTCTTGAGTGCGAGCTACTTATCTGGATAATGAAACCGCCCTATGTGGATTGAGGGCGCTCTAGAAGCGTTGCATTCTTTTGAGAAATTTGTCTGAGTTTAAAAAAGTCCGGAATCAGATGATCGATCGGTGAATAAGACCTATATCAAGCGTGAGCCTGCACAATACTTTTTAAATTCCATCCTCGATCGGTAGTGATGATATCCGATATTTTACTACAAAAAAAGGGTTAATTTATACAATGGTACAGAATATGAAACCTTCTCTTCCTCAAGACGACCCGAACCAAGAACAGCGCAAAGATTCCTTGAATCGTCAGCAACAAGCTTATCAGTTTGACCATGACAGTTTATCACCTTTGGCATTATTGAAAGATCTGCCACCAGTCGAGAACTTTTCGAGCAAGTATATTGGAGAGCGGATACTAGCAACATCGGAACTGCCAGCAAATATGTTGGCGGCCGATTCGAGAAGTTTTCTCGATCCTCTCGACGACCTCCAAGACTATGAAGATTTCTTTACTCTGCTGCCGCTACCTGCTGTTGCCAAAATCTACCAAACCGATCGCTCTTTTGCAGAACAGCGGCTGTCTGGAGCAAATCCGATGGTGCTTCGTTTGTTAGATGCCGGCGATCCTCGGGCGCAAACACTGGCACAAATTTCCAGCTTTCACCCATTATTCGATCTGGGCCAAGAGTTGCAACAAAAAAACATTTACATTGCCGATTATACGGGTAGCGACCAACACTATCGCGCGCCTTCAAAAATTGGAGGCGGCAGCTATGAAAAAGGCAGAAAATTCTTGCCAAAACCGCGAGCTTTTTTCGCTTGGCGGTGGACGGGAATCCGCGATCGCGGTGAACTGGTGCCGATCGCCATTCAACTAGATCCGACCCCAAATAGCCATCTTTACACCCCGTTCGATCCTCCTGTGGATTGGCTGTTTGCGAAACTCTGCGTGCAAGTAGCAGATGCCAATCACCACGAAATGAGTTCGCATTTAGGTCGAACTCATTTGGTGATGGAACCAATCGCGATCGTCACCGCCCGACAGTTGGCTAAAAATCACCCCCTTAGCCTGCTGCTGAAACCGCACTTTCGGTTTATGTTGACTAACAACGAGCTGGCGCGTTCTTATTTGATCGCTCCGGGCGGGCCAGTCGATGACTTGCTAAGCGGTAGCTTGCCAGAGACAATGGAAATAGCTAGAGAGGCTTGCAGTAACTGGAGTCTGGATCAATTTGCCTTCCCAACAGAACTGAAAAATCGGGGCATGGACGATCCAAATCAACTGCCTCACTATCCTTACCGAGATGATGGATTACTGCTGTGGAATGCGATCGAAACCTTTGTATCGGGCTATCTCAAATTCTTTTACCCGACAAATGAAGCACTCGTCCAAGACGTGGAACTGCAAACTTGGGCCCAAGAATTAGCCTCGAATGAGGGCGGTAAAGTCAAAGGAATGCCCAGCAAAATCGACACAGTTGAACAATTAATTAAAATTGTCACAACCATAATTTTTACCTGCGGCCCGCAGCATTCAGCCGTCAATTTTCCCCAGTATGAATACATGAGTTTTGCCGCCAATATGCCCTTGGCAGCATACCGGGACATTCCCAAAATTAATGCTTCTGGGACTCTCGAAGTGATTACGGAAAAGGACATTTTACGGTTGCTTCCTCCGTACAAGCGAGCGGCTGAACAACTGAAAATTATGTTTATTTTGTCAGCTTATCGATATGACCGTTTAGGTTTTTACGATAAATCTTTCCGAGAACTCTACCGGATGAGTTTCGACGAAGTTTTTGCGGGAACGCCGATCCAACTTTTAGCCAGACAGTTCCAGCAAAATTTGAATATGGCAGAACAAAAGATTGATGCCAACAATCAAAAACGAGTCATCCCTTACTTGGCTCTCAAGCCTTCGTTGGTACTAAATAGCATCAGTATGTAGGAGTGTATTTGTTGGGTGGGTGTTTCGCCCACCCCACAATAAAATTCATTATTTGTGGAACAGGCTTTCTGGCCTGTTCTTAAGCATCGTAGAAGATGTAAGAGCCCCTGCACATTCTCAGCTTTTGTATTCTTCAGCGATCGAGCAATTCACGCACATTGTACCCGACGAATCGGTGAAGGTCACTTCATCTTGATAATGCCGGGGTGTTTGCATCAGCAACCGCCAAGCTTCACCAGCATCGATTAAATTCATGCGATCGGGATAGTGAATTTGCAACAACTCTTGCACCATCGGATAATAGTCTGAGTTGATGCTGGGGAAAATATGATGCTCTGTGTGGTAAGAAAAATTCAAGTGCAACAGGTCAAATATTTTAGGAACCCGCACTGAAGCACTGTTGATCAGCGGGTCATTAATGCTGGTCATCCGGCAACCCATGTGATTGGTATAGATGTAAAACATTGCCCCTGCATGACCAATCGCGATTGGCAAAAAGTAGGCTAGGGCAATTTTGAGGGGATGAAAATTTAGGTAGAACAAAATGCTGGCATGAATTCCTAAAATTCCCACACATTCAAAGGCGATAGCCATTCTATCTTTAGCACTAACTGTAAAAGCAGCCGGTACATAATCAACTGATTTATCATTAAATAAAAGTACCGAGGTTAGATTGCGGAAATTATGCACTAACCACGAACCGGCCATCCCTACAATTAACCACAGCGGATTGACTTCAACTGACGGTACAAACAGATTTTGAATCCATTTTCCCCAAGTATCTGGTTGCTGGTACAGATAGTTGCGATCGGGGTCTGCCAAAGAATTCGTGTTATTGTGATGTACGAGGTTGTGCAGATTTTTCCACTGAGTAGGTGGCATGAACAGCATACTTAGACCCAAAAAGGCGATCGGATAAGTCAGGCGAGACTTTTTCTGAACGCTGCCGTGCATCAAATCGTGGGAGCTAAATAGCAAAACTATGATACTATTGCCCATAATCGCGGCTAAAGGTAAGTAAAGCCATAAAAGATAGACAGGCCAGCGATCGAGATTAGCCGCAATTCCCCATCCTAACAATAAAATCCCGATATTTATCAGCAGTATCCCTAACTTGCTTGAATTCGGCTCAAAGGCATCGGATGGCAGTAGCGGACGCAATTTTTTAACATATACTGAGTGGTGAATTAGCGTTTCTGCGCCTACAGTCGGCGTTGCCGTCTTGTCTAGAGTATGGAGTAATTTTTCTGATTTCATGTGCTCGCTAAGAGGATTTTCATGTGACTTAATAAGTTTCTAAATTTAATTAGATCCCGTACCCAATTTAGATGGAACCCACACATAAATCCGGCGGCTTATTGTCAGGCGGCGGAGATTTTATCTGTCTCCACTGCGGCTATCCGGGAGCTTGTGATCAAATTGCTTTAGATCAAGGCTGCCTGATTTTTGTACCAAGATATTATTGTATCCTATAAAAATAATTTTGGAACACCTCTTAAAGGCTTACCTATCGATAATACTCTCCCACTTTTCAGTTGGGTTTAATCTCAATAACCAATCCTAAATAATCTATAAAATTAAAAAAGTCCGTTTCCTTGAACAATTTCTTTGATTGTCGTCAGCGTATCTAACCCGATCAATCCTCGACGATAACCTTTTTGGTTGGACATTCCCAAAAATATCGCATCTCCACGATTTTGATAGCGCCAAAACCGAGGTGAGGCATTAATAAAAGTTGAGGCGCTGTTAACATCCAGAGCAAATTGGCGACTTTCTAAGTAAGATTCAGTGGCGATGCAGTCAGCGTGGCCGCTGCTGTAGCGGTTGATCCAGCCGATCGCAATCTCTAAACTATCGACAACTTTAAACGCTATGGTTTTGTTTAAATAAGGTTGAGTCCACTCGTATGGTTCCGCCAGCTTCAAGTCTGGGAAATCTGCTACAAGATCCGCATCAGCGCTAATTTGAAAACCTTTTTCTTTTAAACTGTTCCACAACCTGACTAAGGAAGAAGGCTTTTGGTTGCGATCGATGAGCACTTTCTCGATCGCATTAACAGGATCGGGCACGCTTTGATGGCTGTCCAAAATCATCCACCTTGCCATCTCCAAACTGCCAGTCGGTGACCAATAAAGGTAACAATTTCCCATGGCCGACCTCAAAACGGGTGCTGTGCACAACCTCACCACCTGCTGCACCAAACTTGGCCTGCCGTAGGGAATAATTAAATTGAGATATTGGTCTTGAGTGACCAATTCTCGGATCGAAGCGCCCCGATCAGGCGGCAGTACCTGCAAACATCCCGAGGGCAAACCGACCTCATCGAGCGCCGAAACCAAAGCTTCTCCAATTACTGTATTAGTTTGCCAGCTTTCGCTGCCACCTTTAAGAATCAAACTGTTAGCGCTTTTGAGAGACAAACCCGCGGCGATCGCCCCCAACTCGGGAAACGCCTCGTAAATTAGAGCGATCGCCCCCAGCGGCAGCGACTGACAGTAAACCTGACACCGATCGACCTGATAAGAAGCATTGATCACCCTACCTATCGGATCTGGCATTTCCCCCAACCGTTCCAGAATTTGCACAGTTGTCTTGATCCGTTCCGGCGTCAGCTTCAGCCACTCCACGATCAACTCGGGAATCGCCATGTCCCGACTTGCTTCTAGATCCAGAGTATTTGCTTCTAAAATGTCATTTTGCCGGCGTTTCAGCCAGCCCGCCATCGCCTGCAAACCTGCCGCGCGATCCGCACTCTTTGTGGCAGCCAACTCCAAAGAAGCTTGATAAGCGCGACGCGCGACATTTGCGGCATCTGATGAATGGGTAAAATCCTCTATTATCATCTAGCTAACGCCTGTAAGCGAGCCATACCATCAGCGCCGGCAGCATTGCTAGCAGCACGGCCACCATTGCCCACAGAATAATATTCGGGCCCGGCGAGTGCAGCGCCAAGGGCAACCAAATCACTAGCGGCACCAATATCATACCCAAAGCCAGTGGCAAATAATGGGCCTTCACACCCGGATGCGCTCTGTTCCACTGGTTCCCTGTCCACCGCCAAGCCTGCTTGTAAGGATAGTTCGTTGATAGTTGCTCAATCACGTATCCACTTTCGTCCAATACAAATATTTGTTGACAGCGGTTGCATCCAAAGGCTTCTGTCAACGTTATAGGCACTAGACGACCCCGGCGTCGGCAAGGACAGGGGTACTCATCATTTAAGTCAATCTTTGGAACTTTTTGAGATGGCACTAGCGATCAGATAAAAAAAGCGTTTTTGCAAAAATAATCGTTAACATATCCAGTTAATCAAACTTGTCAATTCCGCCCTACCGAGGCTTTCAACTGCCTGTTCCGAGATATGTCCGACCGGCAATTTTGACTTGCAAGTTCTGCATTCAATCTTACCACTAACTTAGGTATTTTCAACCATCATTAGGAGTATACCGAAAACTTTCTCGATCTACTTTCCCCTTTCCTTGATGTTTTTATCTTCTAAAGCGGGTGACGCGATTCGAACGCGCGACATTCACCTTGGCAAGGTGACGCTCTACCACTGAGCTACACCCGCATTTCCTGCGGTATTAACAATATTGTCTCAATTCTCGAAATTTGTCAAGTCTTTTTAGTAAGTTTTTTTCAGAAACCCAGTAAAAACCCCCAAAGCCTATCCCCAAATGAAATTTCAGCAGCCAGATCATTAACCAAATCAGTAATTGCCGTGAAATTTGACCGCCATCGGCCGACGGCAAAGCTACAATCAAGCTGGAATTGTGGGAGAACACTGTCATGTCAGATTTAAATCGCGGAATCATGAAGTTCAAGGGAGCTGACAGTCCTATAGCGATCGCCATTTCGGCGATCGTCATTGCCGGCGGAATCGGCTTCTTGATCTGGTGGGCGCTGCAATCAGCCTACACCTTCAGCTAACAGACTACTCAAGAGTAAAACTTATAAAGGCTTGCTCAGAAGGCAGAATTTAAGAAAAATTCTGTCTTTTGCATTTTTTTACCCTTAGTCTTGAGTTTATTGCCCAGGAATGCAGATCGATTGCTGACGATCAAAGGATTGCCATAAATCACCCGATCGGGCGAGTCGCTAGCATGAGCCAAAATGACTGCCCGACCAACTACTTTTGTAGTACACTTGTAAACCAGGCGCGCCGAGAGCGCGGTTTTAGACACAAGTGTTTGCAAGGGTTGTATCTCAACAAAAATTTATGGCAAGCTTTCAGGACATCTTCAGATACTACAGTCGCTACTGGAAAATATCAGTTTACAGCATAGGGGCATCCAGCGTTTTGGCGCTAGCCGATTTGCTTGTTCCCTACGCGATCGGTCAAATATTAAACGTATTGTCGGGTCAACCTACAGATACAATAACCCAAAAACTCATAGCAGCGATCGCCTCTGTTACCCAGCACTCACCCAACAAAATATTATCGCTATCCGTCTTGCTGAGCATAATTTTTCTGGTAACAGTAGCCAAAGCACCGATCCAACCTTGGGTAGGAAGTTGGTTCCACTGGGCGATACCATTGAGGGCGAGGCGCGATCGAATGAGAGGTGCGATCGGCAAAATCCTCACCTTACCCCTAGAATTCTACGACGAAAACAACGCCGGACGGATTGCCAGTCGCATCGCCAAAGGCATCGCCAACCATACTTGGACTTACCCAGAAATTGCCGGCGAATTCATCCCCGAAGTCGTCCGCTTAATCGGCATTTTTGCCGTTATATGCTTAATTGAGTGGCGGATTGGCTTATTAATTTTGGTTTCATTCCTATTTATCCTCAGTTTCACCCTCAAAGGCCTGCAAGGGGTGACTGCGCGGGAAGAAATTCTGGATGAATACATCGAAGATACCGAAAGCCGCAACTCGGAAATTATCACCAACATCAAAACAGTTAAAGCTTTTGCCACAGAAAGCGATGAACTCAAAAGGCAAACCACCAGGCTCGATCGCGAATTAAAAGTCGTGATCAACCGCATTCACAAAGGATACGTCACCTTGGGGACATACCAGCAGACGATCGTCCAGTTGTGTTTGTTTTCAGTTCTCGGTTTTAGCCTAGCAGCCACGGTTGCAGGCAAAATTTCCCTCGGATATTTTGTTACCGTCTACACCCTGGCAAGCATGGCATATTCCCAACTGCGTCCGATTAGCATTATCGCCGAATTATTGGCGCGGCGCTATTCTTCAATGATCCGGTTCCACGAGTTTATGCAAACGCCAGACGGTGTTGATGCGGTCAATTTAGCAGAAAATGCTCGATCGGCGTCGCCTTATAAATTTACCGGCAAAGTTGAATTCAGCGGTTTGACATTCGGGTACGACAGTCAAAAACCCGTTTTGCAGGATGTGAATTTATTGATTCATCCCCGTCAGACTGTAGCATTAGTCGGGCGATCGGGTTCGGGAAAATCGACTTTAGTTAAACTTCTGTTTCGCTACTTTGAACCCAACTCCGGCAGCATTCTGATCGACGGCGAAGACATTCGCAGCTTAGACGTGACTCGCTACCGTCAGCGTTTAGCCATTGTTCACCAAGAAGTAGACGTTTTTAACGGTACTTTGCTGGAAAATTTGACTTACGGAAACAGAAATGCAACTTTCGAGCAAGTTGAGGATGCTTGTCGCATTGCCAAAGTAGACGATTTTGTGCGGCTATTGCCCCAAGGTTACTATACCGTGGTCGGGGAGAGAGGAATGCGGTTGTCCGGCGGTCAGCGACAGCGGTTGGGCATTGCGAGGGCGCTGTTGGTGGAGCCGGATGTGTTAATTTTTGATGAGGCTACTTCTAGTTTGGACTATGAGTCGGAGCGATCGATCCAGATAGCCATGCGAAATATCCTCGGTACGCGCACCACCATAATTATTGCCCACAGACTGAGTACAATTCGCGAAGCCGATGCGATCGTCGTGCTCGACGGCGGTAGAATCGTCGAAGTTGGCAGTCACGACGAACTCTTGAGTCAACAAGGCATTTACCGTCGCCTGCACTCCCTGCAAGAAACCGGGGAATTAGTGGATTAGGGATGTGGGCTAAGTCTAGACTTCCGGTGCGTGCTCCGGGCCGGCACCAAGCCTAGACTTAGCAATGGGCACTTTAAACAGTCAGTATTTACTTTTCCCCTCTGCCCCTAACTGACTTATGCCTTCTCAACTTAATGATTAGAGTTTTAAATATAATGTTGCAAATAAAGATTCTGGTGCTAGGATGTATAACTGTGATGGAAATGGGTCGATGCCCGAGCGGTTAATGGGGGCGGACTGTAAATCCGCTGGCTACGCCTACGCTAGTTCAAATCTAGCTCGGCCCACCTCAATTTAATAAAAAGTTAAAATTTAAGAATTAAAAATTAATTTTTTAATTGGAGGTTCTTAATTTTTTATGCCCGTGTAACTCAGTGGTAGAGTACCTCCTTGGTAAGGAGGAAGTCACGAGTTCAAATCTCGTCACGGGCTTGCATTCTAATTCATAGATTTCCTTACCGCAGCTCAGAATATTCTAGAGCTTGGTTACTTTGGCAGAGTAGTTACCACAAGGTGATACATAAGTACCAATTGCTAAATCTTCGCTAGGTGTGTAAGGATTCTGTGTAACGCTGCGGTACGTATCGGTTCCCTTGATTCGATGCCAGCGAAGCTTAAATCTATCCCGAAAAGAATCGAAGAGATTATAGTCTCCCATTAGCTCCTCATCAGTTTGGTAAAATTCGGGAAAATACGGACAAGAATCGGTTTTCAGTAGCTTTTGCCCTACTAAGCAGCGAACAGTTGCCGTCTGCTCCCAATATGGTTGACTTGTCGTCATAGTGCTTTGCTCCATACTAATTTCTAAAGCTTGTCTACAGTAAATCGCTCATATTCCGCTCACACTAACAATCCTATTTTTTAATAGTCGCTTGCAAATAAAGCAGCGGGTCTTCAGCAACCCAACCCAAACCCGAATTGTACCGAACTTCAAAATGCAAATGAGGTTGCCGAATGTCCCGTTTTCCCGTCGTCCCGACAGTTCCCAAAACTTCTTTAGACAGCACTTTTTGACCGACTTTTACGGCAATATCTTTCAAATGAGCGTAGCGCGTTTGCTTCCCTGCTTGATGGTTCACCACCACTAAATTCCCGTAATCCCCCTGTGGCCCGGCAAAGGCGACAGTCCCCTCGCCCGCGGCCAAAACCTGCGTACCCTCCGACGACAAAAAATCTACGCCACTGTGGAAAAAAAAATCGCGGTGCACCGGATGCAATTGTCGCCCGTAACGCAAAGCTTCCACCGCTGGGGCCGGCAGCGGAAATCTTTGCACCGATGGCGTTTTATCGGGATTTACAGAAGGCCCGATCGACCTATTCACCGCAGGTACAAACACGGTTTGCCCCAAAGGCCTGCAGCCATTCGCCTCAAATAGCAAATCTGCCGGCACTTTGTAAGCTTCTGCTAGTTTTTGCCAATTCCAGCCCGCAGGTACTTCTACCTCGATGCCGCTGTACGGAGGAATGACGATCGCACTTCCAGCAGATACTTGAGGGCCCCGCAACGTCGGATTTATTCCCATCAGCGCCGCAGGAATCACATTGTATTGCCGCGCGATGCTTTCTATTGTTTCGCCCTGGGCCACAGTGTGGCGGCGCAATCGAGACATAGCCGGACTCGGGCAATCGCGGGCGGGGTCGGGGTTTTCTAGAGGTGTACCTGAGGGAAGATTTGCAGGTGGGAGCTCGGTATTTGCCGCCGTTTGCCCAACGGGTGCGATCGACCAAAGTAGTGCAGAAATCAGCAGAAATAAACGTTTCAAAGTCATTAGATAGAGAAGAAAGTATTCATTTCGGACAATTGACAATTTTTGAGTCGAGTGAAACGGCATATTTGAAAGCTCTAGCCACCCCCCAGACTGTAAATCCCAGGCTAAGCCAAGTTAGGATGAGAATTATTAGTTTTGGTCGCTCTTGGGAAGTCAGGCAAAAATTGCTTGTGATGCCCATCAGCGCCTGCCTGTTAACAGGTATGTTCTTGAGGAAGCGGTACGCCCCGCCCCGCTTCCTTCCCGTCGTCAAGACAAAAATGCTTGATTCGGAACGTGTCTGCGGGGATGAAGTATTTAACGGGAGTTATTAAATGAGTTTATCTTTTAAGCAAACGACCCTTTATGTGACTTTGCTGTCGATCGGGGGAGGCCTGGGATGGTTGGGCAATCGCTATCTGCAAGGCTCAAACACTCTGGAAACCGGATTGGTTTTGCCAGTAGTGCGCCAGCAAATCCCCCCCTATGCGTCTCCTCCGGTTCAGGAAAATCGGGCGGTAGATCGCAGCAATCCCAATTTTATTGCTGAAGCAGCCGAAAAAGTTGGCCCGGCTGTAGTGCGGATTGACGCCTCAAGCAAGGTGGCGAATCAAGTGCCGGAAGCTTTCAAAAATCCTTTGTTTCGTCGGTTTTTTGGGGAAAATTTGCCGCAGCCGGAAGAACGAGTCAAGAGAGGTACGGGTTCCGGGTTTATTCTCACTTCTGACGGCCGCATCGTTACTAATGCTCACGTTGTCTCGGGGACGGATACTGTCAAGGTGACGCTCAAAGACGGCCGCGAGTTTGAGGGTAAGGTGCAGGGAGTCGATCCGCTGACGGATGTCGCTGTGGTTAAGATTAATGCTAAGGAACTGCCGCAGGTGGCTTTGGGTCGATCGGACAATATTGTACCGGGACAGTGGGCGATCGCGATCGGCAATCCTTTAGGTCTCGACAATACCGTGACTGTGGGCATTATCAGCGCTACGGGTCGATCGAGTTCGCAAGTCGGAATCCCCGACAAGCGAGTCCGCTTCATCCAAACCGACGCCGCCATCAACCCCGGCAATTCTGGCGGGCCGCTACTCAATGACCAAGGCGAAGTAATTGGCATCAATACCGCTATCCGCGCGGACGCTCAGGGCTTGGGATTTGCAATTCCGATCGAAACCGCCAAACGAGTTTCCGATCAGTTATTTGCCAAAGGTAAAGCCGAACATCCCTATCTCGGCATTCAAATGGTCAGCTTGACTGCCGCCACCAAGGCCGAACTCAACAAACAGCTCGATAATAATAAAATTACCCTCGATCAAGGCGTAGCCGTGACGCGAGTCGTAGAAAATTCCCCCGCTCAAAAAGCGGACTTGCGCGCCGGAGATGTCATTCAAAAAGTTGACGGAATTGCAGTCAACACTCCCGGGGACGTGCAAGAACGGGTGGAAAACACTGTTGTGGGCAAAGAACTCGAACTGGAAATTAACCGTTTGGGTCAAGTTCAGAATATCAAAGTACGTCCGGGTGCTTTTCCCCTATCGGGTAGCTCCGCCGGTGGGTAATACCATTTGAGATTTTCGATTACAGAAGTGGGAATGAGTTACGGGATAAGGATTTGGAGCTTACCTACCGTTGCTTTCTTTTGGGAAACTGCTATTAGTGGCAAACGGTGGAGGATGAAAGATAAATCTGATACTTTATAGTCCTGGATGCAGCAACCGGGTTTTTTCACCAAAATCCTCAGTGTAGGGCGAGGGATACCCGGTTAACAGCCCGGTTTCTTAATTCCCTGTGCCTCCCTGATTCAGGATTATGGGTTTTTCTTAACAACTTTCATCTTTCTGGCTTCCCCAACCCGTTGATCTTTTTACTTGTCTTTGGGCGAGTTGGGTTGAATCGAGCTGGTGCTTGCTAAATTTTCTTCTAGGTGCATCCTCTGCTCCATTTGCCTCAAAAAATAGCCTGTCATCATCGCTGAAGCTAGCAAACCTGCTAAGTTTTCGCGGTCAGTGGTAATTTCGACGTTAAAATTTTCTGAAGGCAAAACCCCGACAAGTCCTTGAACGTTATGAGAGATAATTTCTCTGATGTCGGGGCTGACGGACTTGGCGACTCGGGCTAGAACCTCCGGGGATTGGTGTTGGAGGTACTTCAGCAGTGGATTGACTGCCGTTTGTTGGGCATTGGATGTGTCAAAGTCAGGGTGAAAAACCATTTGGCGATTCTTAATTTCTGGCTGGTTACATTCTACTTCAAACTACTCGTCATTGCTTGGGTACAAATTTGCCTGAAAGTCAATTTGCAATTGTTTTGGCAGTTGGTCTACTTGAAAGTACCGATGAAATTTCTCGGTAACTTGTAACCAATATGACCGCCCCTCAGCAGGCCGCCGTTTGCGGACAAAACCCATTTCTACAAGTTCCTGCACTTGTTGGTAAGCTCCTGAACCTCGCAAGTTAACTAAATCTGGCTGAGCGATGCCGCCTTTGAGGGCGATCGCAGCCAGCGTCCGCAAAGCTCCAACACCTAATTCTGGAGGTATTAAAGTTTGCATTAAACTGGCAAACTCTTCTCTGAGTTGCAGGCTGTATCCCGTGGGGGTTTCGACGACTTCTAATGCACTGTCGCGGTGGGACGAGTCAGACATGAGTTCGATGATGGCGTCTTCGGCTTCGGCTCGAGCGCATTTGGCAATCTCGGCAATTTCTGCGATCGACACTGGCTGACCTTTTAGGTAAAGTATGGCTTCTATTGTTGTGGCTAAGCGAGTCATTTGGGAATTAGTAATTAGGAATTGGGACGTTGAAAGAATAAGGAGGAAGCAAGAAAGAAGAAGGAATCAGGAAAACAACAGCTATCCGTATCTCACTAACTTCTGTGTCGTGAATAATGAGAATTGGTAATAAACATTCCCCTTCCACAAATGATTAATAGTGTAGGTTAGGTTGAGGAACAAAACCAAACTATTTCAATTGTATTTTTTTTTATCTCAGTCCGGGACGCATAAAATTTATATATAGGGTGCGTCATGGCGCCCCTAACCGCTAGAAGTAGAGCGTTAAACTTTTTTTGCTTCCCGGGATTCCGATGATTTTGCTAAAAAAATAGCATTGTTAATCGCCAATTTACCACGTTAGAGTATCAAATTTAGCAATTAGCTATTTATCAATCTCACTGTCGGCCCGTCAGCTATTCTACAAAAATATCCTCTCAATTAGAAGGAATAATTATCCTTCCATTTTTATCCTCTTTGCCATCCAGATATAAATTACGTTCTTCCCCAGTAGGAAAAAGCTTATATTTCCAGCGAACGCCTATTTGTTTCATCACTAACCCTTGGTCATGTTCCTGCCGCAGTTGGGCCAACGTTCCTAGTCTAATTAGCTTGCCACCGTCCATAATGCCGATGCGATCGCACAAATACTCCACTTCCTCCATATAATGCGTTGTCAACAGCATTTTCATTCCCTGCTTGTTCAAATCTCGAATAATTTCCCACAATCACCGCCTTTGCGGGTCTAACCGTACCGTCGTTTCCTCCACAAATAAGATTCGCGCCTCCTGCCAAAGTTCTCGGGTAATTTGCAAACTTTGGTTCATTCCCCCACAATTTTTTTACTAAATCATCTCGCCTTTCTGCTACTTCTACATATTCCAACCACTGTTTAATGAACTGTTGCCGTTTCTGGTTGGGAATGTGGTGCATCGACCCGTGAAACTCCATATTTTCCCATACTGAAAGCTGATTATCAACACTGATTTGTTGAAGCAACACGCTTATGCACTGTTTCACTTGCAAGCTTTGCCGCCTCACGTCATATCCAGCTACCTAAATTTGACCGCTGCTGGGCTTAGTCAGGGTAGCCAGCATCCGAATTGTGGTCTATTTTTCGGCACCTTTGGGGCCTAGGAAACCGAACATTTCTCCGGCTTCAATCCTGAACGAATGGTGATTGACAACGAGGATTTTGTTGTAAATATTGCAGGCTTTTTGCAGAGAAAGAGACACAGACATAGGTATTTTGGTATAATTTACTGGAAACAAAGCTCTTTCTTCTCAGTCATATCATGTCAGGTAAATTAACCACAATACTTGTTGGGGCGAGTTTCACCAACAATCTTTAATTCACATCCACCATATTTATAAACCCGCCCCAACCAGGCGACAAAATTTTATAACGGGCAATTCAACAGACATGATATCATTCCTGGAGGCAGAAACCGGGTTCCATCTACTAAAATCTCTGGTGATATTCATCGGTACTGACACCAGAAAAACCCAGTTTATCTGCTATTTATACACGAGTTTTTTTAGTGTAACTAATCTGAGTGTCATCTGGAGGTAGAAAACTGATTTTTTTTACAGATTGCAGCCCCCACTTATTGCGGTTGAGTTAAGTCGGGTTTCAATTCCATCTGTAGTTTAGACTAACTAAAGATGAGAACGGTGGCCCAAGAAAAACTAGAGCCACCGTTAAGGAGAGAATGAGGGT
>NZ_JAUBRN010000109.1:0-8930 GCF_036701875.1 Microcoleus sp. MON1_C5
TTTTTAATCCATTTAGGTTAAACGAATCGCACATATACTTATCTTAACTGTACTCTATTTACCTGCAATCTGCTGTAATAGTATTTGTTGTACCAACAATCGCTTGTTGGAGTGTCGGAAGCATTGCCCCTAGCGCAACTCCACCTAACTTGATACTCCCTAGTGCACTCCACATGGAAGCTATACCGCCAGTAGCAAGAGCAGTTAGTCCGGTAGCACTACCGATAAACCATCCAGCAACCGCAACGGCAGCTCCTCCCGCGAGAAAGCCAAGCGGATCGTTTTTTAACCACTGTCCAAATAACGCCCAGTCACCACGTCCGATCGCAGCAAGTAATTCTTTCCCCCCTTCCCATATTTTTTTTCCAAATTCAATAACAGTTTGAACTCCTTTTTTGATAGCCCCCCAAACTTGACTTGCCGTATTTTGTAGCCATTTACCGGGTTGGATGCCCTCAGTAGAGAAAGCGAGCGCACTGTTCTCAATCGTTACTCCCCAAGTTTTTATTTCAGCCATTTAATTTTTCTCGTTTATGTTTTTCAACTTGTTGCCACAGTTCACTAGCTTCTCGCTGAAGTTTATTAAGCTGTGCTTCTAATTTGTTAATTTCTGTTTGTTTTTCCATCCACTTCTGATAAGTTTCACGATACACTTTATTACTTTCACTGTTATTCATGTCATTAACCATTCTGTTGCTGTTTCGATAATTGAACCGTTTGTACCCAGGGTTGCTGCGTAAGGCAATATCACTTTACCGGAATATTGAAGAGAATTATAATCAAAGTTAAAAGTGCAGTTGGCTAAATTATTGGGATTGTTTGCTGGTTGATTTTGCCAATAAATGATGTAATTAATCACGTCAACAAAATACTGACTTAACGTTTGCGATTTTATTGTTCCGACAGGATTACCCGGATTAAAAGTAAGTGTTGGCAAATAAGGAGTAGCGCTACTGGTAAAAAATCCGATGGATGTATCGTAAATAACTTGTCCGGGAATTACAAAGTCCCCTTCTAAAATAAAATCATCACTTTTGGTCATGTTGAAATTTTGTGCAGCTAGACTTTTTTCTGCCTAATTGATTAGGTGCATTAATTGCCACAACTGTCCCTCAATCGTAGTTGCGTTTATCGTTGAATCTGTTCCCGCCGTTACTACTGCCATATTTTTACCTTCATTTTTACAAGTAGCCGCCTTGCTTGGGCGGCTACGCCAAAAAATACACTTAAAAACTAACTTCCTTTAGTTTTGGCTGCGAGTGCGATTGCAAAACCAAATAGCGTACTAGCCAAAGTAGTCAAATTTGCGGGTGCATCGCCGTTGATTTTTAATCCTATAGCTAGCGCCCCAAAAGTAACCGCAGTGGCGCTACTGCAAAGAAAAAGCATTAAGCCCCGATAAACGTAACGGTCAATTTCAAGCATCTTCAATAGTCCAATCTGTATGTCTAGGAATATTTTCTTCAGGGAAACCCGCTCTATCGTGAATTATACCTTGACGCATCAAAACGGCTTTTATGTCACGCACATCACATTTAATTACTCCAAATTCTGTTAAAAGATGGTCAATATTTTGTTGCATCTTTCTACCTGAATTTAAGTTACTTTTTTCGAGTTGTATTTCCAGCTTTTCGAGTTTAGTATTGTACTTAGACATAGCAAAAGCAAAGCCTGCGGTAGCCGCGCCTCCTCCTCCGCCAATTATTAAAATGATAATTTCGAGTAAATCTTTAGTTGTCACGTTAATTTATTTCTCCCGTGTACTCCCAAACAGTCAAATTAATACCATTACCGTATATAAAACAATTCGCACTTAATTCATATTCACATTTTACAGAGTAAGTAAAAAGTTGCAATTTGTTTAACCACAATTTTTTACTAAAATTTAATTTTGCGTCCGGTTTTCCGTCTATTGTAGTCAAGCCTGTAAATATTTTTCTTTGCAAGTAGGCTGCTAAAATCCATTCTCTGTCTGAGGAAGTCATAGCGGTAATTAAAACCGCTATGACTGGTGATTGTAAAAGTAAAGGGCAAACAATTTCACTTTTAGAATTTGGTGAAGTTTGCCAAATCTCTACCCACAATGAGCTGTTAGAACTCAATTGCAACACTTGATTAACCTACAAAACCTTGAGGTGTAAACAAAATAGTTGCATTAGGCAAAGAACTTCGCAAAGCGTTTATAATAGCTGTTTGAGCATCTTGTTCGTTTTGATTTTGGTCTAAACGTCCAAAACTACAAGAAACCGAATTTACCTCTGTTTGAGTGTATTTTTTTCCTGTAAAACGACTTGAACGATTCTCCCTAACTTCAGAACCAGGAACAATTACTTTTACTTTTGCAAATTGAATTTTTCGCGCTCTTTTGATAACTAAATTTGTACCTGTTGGCACTGCAGTAACTACGTGCTTACCTGTTGCGGCAATTATGGCAGTAGTCACTGTATTAATTAAACTGGTTTCGGTCTGCTCTTTAGGTGTCGGCGCTTTGGCAGGTGCAGCTAGAACCTTTGTCTCATAGTAAAAATTATCTGGCCCTCCAAAAGGACGAATGTAGCCTATTTGTCGTCCTACATTAGATCTTTTGCCAAGCATACTAGCCGCGTAAGCAGCTTGTTTTTCGGGAGTGCTTAATTTTAGGTAGGCTTCGTAAGCGTTTTTTTGAGCTTTAAGCTCGTCCGCTCGCATGATATCTCTAAATCTAGCCATAATTTTAAGTGACAAAATCTTGTGTATGTGTTTTTAATTTAGCGTATAAAGCTCAAAAAAATATAATGTTATAATTCTTTAAACCCTATAGGTTTGCACAAAAAAATAAATGAATTGAATATGCCTCAAAAACCTACCGATAAACGCCTCACACTTGAGACAGACGAACCGTCTTTACTTTTTGCAGTTAACGAGCTACTTGCAACAGGTGGTATAGACTTTGACGAGTGGTGGAAAGAATTTTCTACACCACCTACCAACAAAATTGATTTACAAGAGTGGACTAAACCAAAATTTATTGATGTCACACCTAAAAATAAAAATAATATCGGTAGGTGGATTAAATATTTTCCTGATAAAGATGATGAAAATACTTTTTATCGTTTGTCGGGTACAGGCCGAGATTTAGTACATCACATTGTTGCTATTGGATACGAACAAGGCGGTAGCACGGGAAGTGTATCCGGCAGAAACAGCAAACCACCTCTTAAAGGTTTTCCGTTAATTGAACTTCGTTTTATTAGCGCTGACAAAAAAGTAGGGGTCAAGTGGATTAGGTGCGCGGGCTACACCGATAACGAAAAAATAGCCGCAAGTAAACTTGCAAAACTTGTCACACCTGCTGACATCAAAATGTGGGCAAGCAAGATTAAAACTATTTTTGGCGACACCAAATACGTTTGGAAAAAAGGCAAAGAATGTTTGTCGTACAGCGGGCAAATAGCACGTTTACAAGGACTTGAAGGGTATGCCTACGTCCGTACTAAGCAAGACGGAATTGATTTGTTTACGGCGATACTCAAAATATTTGATGCCGTACCAGATAAAGATGGCTTTAACCGAAGCGAGAGTACATCTACGACCAAGTACAAAAAACCAACCAAAGAAATAATTGTGGTAAAGGAGAAGGTAATGCCAGAAGAGCGCCGCCCAATTGCGGACTGTGAGTTTGACCACGCAGTGTTGCGGCTTCCGCTTTTGAAGAAACCCATTCCATTGGTAAAGCGAAACGTAATTCTGTACAAGTGAGAGTATTTGAGTGTATTTTCCGGTCTAGCCGCCTTGGTTGGGCGGCTACTTGTAAAAATGACTGAATATGACCGAATTTGAGAGTTGACGCAGGTGACGAAATGGTGCGATCGTCTTAGTAATTCAACACCCTTACGGCGCGCGAACGCTTTCAGGGTGCATTTGCCTCCAGTTGTATAAGAACTTTTGGCTATTTTATTATGTCACAACAGTCCGCTTGTAATACCCCGCGATCGCAATTTTTAACGTATTCGCGGGACACCCCTTTGGCGCTTCGCTGGTATCGGGACGCCGTATTCGATGGGATTCCCCATTCAGCAGCGTTTTCAGTTCTCAACTGTACCAAATCCGGGATACAGTGGCTCCACTACTATCAAGCCCCGGTGCTGTTACCAGAGCAATGCGATAACCTTTACGGCGTTGAGCCAAAAACTACCGATCGCCTGATTCGCAACTTTGAAAATCAACTGGTAGGGGATGGGTTATTTTGTTGCTCCGAAAGTTTTCTTGAATACATAGAACCCGTGCTGGGTATTTGTTGGATAGGTCGTCCCAGCTTGAATTACCTGTTGCCTCCACGGGCCGTGCTCAAGTTAGCTTGTTGGATGCCGGCGACAACGGCAACGGTTCGCGCTTTATCGGCGCTGTCCATGATCGCAAACAAAGCTTACGAGCCACTACCCGAACCCGTGAGAATGAGTCAGCACTACCGAATAGTAGAGCGGCGTACCGCCCCCAAGGATAAATTGGCTCTGATGGAAGAAGCAAAAACTAAGGGGCGGTATGCCTACGCCCAACATTTTGGTGATTTGCGATCGGGTATAACGTGGAAGCGACTGCTTGTTCACCACGAACGGGGCGGGCAATTCCCGCCAACACGGGCTGATGTCAATCAAATACTGGTTGAGTTTTAACTCCGATCGTCAGGCACGGAAGAAGAAAAACTAGACTCACATTGTGTGCATATTGTGAGTCTAGCTTCCTTTATCTTTGTTTTCACAAGTAGCCGCCTTGGTTGGGCGGCTACTTCAAAAACTACACTTACTTGCTGAGATAGTGAACCCAAAACTGACCATCGTAGGCACAAGTTTTCTGGATTAAATCGTAACTGTAGTGTAAATTCTTACCGCTTAGGTCTGTGCGATAACCTGTACTGAACCATTCGCCGTATGGATCGTGAACTATAAATCCAGTGGTGTTGTAACCGACTAACACAATAATGTGACCCGGTTGCGTGAAATAACCGTGGATGACACACGGATTGCCGTTACTTAAATGTTCTTTGCAGCGGTCAAATGTACCGTAAGCCGTAAAGTCATCCTTAACTCCATAATCACGCGCTACTTGCGCTAAGTCTTCAGGATAGTGCTTGTTTAAGCCCTTTTCAGACATATATTGGTAAAGTTCATCTTCAAGCTGGGTATTTTTATTTTCTTTAAGCCTTTTCCCGTCAAACCCATACTTAAAACCTACATCGTAATACTCTAAACACATTGCCAAGCTTGTTACGTTACAAGTCGAATAGGGTTTAAACTTGTTGTCTAGTTGCATTTTGTAAGGGACATCTAAACGTACACTATCCCTTTTGGATTTTAATTTATCGCTCATACTTTTATAGAACCAATGAGTGTACACAGTCAACTTATTGTAACTTTTGTTAACAATTATTGTAATGTTTCGAGAATTTAAAAAAATAAATTACTTACACAATAAAAATATGAACAAAAAACGAACCTTGACAATAAAATAGTGACTCAAATCAAGCGAAAGTACAACAATTCAAAAGTGTACTTCGACCCAGTTAAAAATGTTGCGTACTGGGACGGCGCGATCGGAACTCGTGAATTTAGGCTCTTAAAAGACCTAGACAGTCACATTCTGAAGCGGTGTTACAAATTTGATTCGATGCACGAATACTACTGCTATCGAACTATTGCACTTATATTGCCAATTCACTTGCAATTACTAAGGCAGGTTAATTTTTTGGCTATTCCAAAAAGTGATTTAGGTTCAGCAGTAACCTATCGTGCGGATTTAGTTGTTGGCCCGGTTGAATTAGACGAGAAATTTTTTCGCCTTTGGGCTATGTTGCCAGAAGTTAACCCTTTTGATTTTTTAATAATTGAACCAAAAGGGATTTTAACTGATAGTGCCAGAATCAAACACTTAGCGCTATGCGCGTCAAACAAAATTACGTTGCAGCAAATGCTTTTTGTAGCAAGCAATTATGCAGATTTAGCTGTACCTGATGTGGCAAAGTGTAGTTTATTTCACTTGCCTACAGTTCTTAACAAAAAACTTGCTTTAATCTTTGGAAATTAAACAATGGAAATTACGGCTACTCCTTGGCACGAAACAAGAACCCTCATCCCTCCTCGAATTGAAATGCTACAAGACGAGGGAATGGTTCAACAGAAAAAATCCTTCCTCAAATCAGAAGCTCCTCAGTCGGCAACCGCTAAGCTTAGATTCGTTCATTACAACGAAAGCTACATTAAGTATTGCTTTCTCAAGGAGTTCTACGATTTTTTGTTCGATGGGACTAGACAAGAGCTTTTATCCGAAGGCAGCAAAAATGAGTTAATCGCTCTTGTTACACAAGTCGTAATTGATTTTGTCGAATATTGCAATCAACAGTCTTTAGAAGAAAATTCTCGCGAACTGTTCCGAGAATTTTGTAAAGTCAGCCTCTTTAAGTAGCTTTTTCTCCAAGTAGCCGCCCAACCAAGGCGGCTAGACCAGAAAATACACCTCAAAACATTTAATCATCCACTACCAAAACTATGGCCGTTAATTTTTACGAAGGCAAAGACAATAAGCCCCACCGCTTATTTGTGACACCCGATCGCGTGACTATGCACGATCGGATAGTTTTTACTGAGGCGTGTTACGCCGTAGATGACAAATCTGTCACTTTTTACGGCATCCTGTCGTTTCAGTGTGTCGGAGTAGAAAACTCAAAAGACAAGGCTTGGAAAGTTGACAATCAAAAAGTTCTTTTGAGTTTATACAAAGATAAAAAACCTACTTGGAACAACGAAACGAGAAAGTTTGAGGATAAAGAAGTAGAACCTGGGGAAAACTACCTTTACGGTTTTGCCAAAGATGTCCTAAAAAACATTAATGGAGATTGCGTTTCAGCAGTCATTGCGCCTTACGTAAATCCTCAGTTTTTAGAGGAAATGAAAACTTCCCAAGACGAAGCAACGATTGCTTATTGGGAAGCAAAAGTTAAAAACACAATCGTTGTTGTTGAAACAAATTTTAAAGTGTTAACCGACAGCGACAAAGAATTGTTAAAAATTACTTCCACCAATTCTAGCAACGGAAAAACTTACCAGAAACCCGAAAGTGAAAGTGAAAAACTAGAAGCGCGTTGGCAATTCTTGAAACAACACCTTGGCAGTACTTACGATGTCAAATCTATCTACGAATTAGGTGCTTTACTTGCAATGCAGCCGAGCGGGCCAGAAGGAATCGAGGAACAGCAAACTCTAATTAAAACACTTGAGCTAATCTCAGGGATGTGGAAATGACAAATAATTTACCCCCTGAAATTCAACAAGCGTTGCAAAACCCAATACAAGAAGGTGAAAATATATCTGAAAGCGACGAATTGGACATAGGGAAATACGCGAGGTTAAAAAGATTGAAACAAGATGATAGCAGTAAAGTTTTAATTGAAGGTGAGTCTATTGGTCGGAAAATCGAAAATCTTTTTCGGCAAACTGTTACCATTCCCAATCCTGAGATCGCCTATCCTTTGTTGGCAGCATACGCATCTATTCCAAGCGTACTTTGTGATATTCTCCCTATTCTTGAGTTGCGGGGGGAGCCGGAATCGGGAAAATCAGAGTGTATTAAGATATTCTCTCGTGTAACAGGAAGCATTCTTAACGCACGTTCTACGGCTGCAAGTATCAAGAACGATATCAATCAGATTCGATGGGTTGATCCATCTACTTTTTCAGTTGAAAGAAACTGTTTTTACTTACTTGATAATGCTGATAGCGAGTTTTTTGAGGAAAGAGATGTATTGACGGCATTTCTTAACGGATACGATAGGCACACGGACAAGCAAAGCATTAGCAATGGTAAAGGTCAAAATATACCTTTTTACGTGTTTTGCCCCAAAGTTGTTACTACGGTGTGGCGAATTAGTAGTAATGAAATAAGGAGGCGATTACTGACGCTTAAATTCAAGCCAGGACTTAACTTAAGCAACTTGATTAATCCTGACACACTTGCTATTAATTCCTTGAAAAAAGAGCTTTCTAATTTTTGGGCAAGTCCTGTTAATTGGGATTGACACAGTGAAGTTCAAGGACAGATAAGAAGTGAATTCCCCTCTACCTATCCTTTACAAAAGTGGAAGCTTGTTGCGGATGTAATAGTTTCCGGTCTGTGTACAGGAGTTTGGGATTCTTCAAGTAAAGCTTTTGATTTTTTTGAAACATATTTTGAGTTTCGAGAAAAATCGAAAGAAGGAATCTACGAAACTATTTTAGTTGACACCTTGGCTGAACTTTCAGGAATTCCATCTAAAGAATGGGCAACAAGCCCCCCATCTATTTTGGTTGAAGTAGACCCCAAAAGTTTAAAGACAAGGATAGATTCTCACACAGAATCAGGACTAATACCAAAAGTTAAACCCGATCAGCTTCAAATGGATGTAAGAGCTTTAGGTTGGGGGGTGATACCTAAAGGAGGAAAGTACATTTACAAATTTGTCAGAAAAGGAAAACTAAAAAATTAGATTTTAGTTGGATTGAGGAAGTAGAAAACTTAGTTAAAAGTCCTAAGTTTTGTGAGACTCTTTCAACTTGTAGCGCATTACTGGAAGAAATCAATGGCCTAATACCAACCTCCCACGTGAGATTCCTCAAACTAAACCTAAGCTTAGCAGTTGACCTACTTAAAGTGTGCCAAAAACAAGTGTTTAGGTTAGTTCAGTTACGCCGTTAAGATTGATTCGTTTAAGTGCTTTTTTACAAGTAGCCGCCTTGGTTGGGCGGCTACGCCAAGAAATACACTGGAGGGCAAGCATTATGACTAGCGTTCACGAATATTACGACAACATGGCTGACATTTCTGTTACAACCAGAGAAGCAATTAAAAGTCTTGAACTAGCTCGAAAAAATATACAAGAGGCTTTGATTGCAATTAATGGTGTAAGAAAACAGGGTGACGCA